>CANQGC010000017.1 GCA_947600345.1 uncultured Clostridia bacterium | reverse complement strand
ACTCCACCGTCAGCGGCATCCAGGGCACCGGCCTGGGCATGGCCATCACCAAGAACATCGTGGACATGATGAACGGCGAAATCGAAGTGCACAGCGAGCCGAACGTGGGCACGGAGTTCGTCGTGCGGCTCCGGCTGCGCTTTACCGAGCAGCACCGGGAGATGGGCCAGATTGTGGAGCTGAGCGGCCTGCGCTCGCTGGTGGTGGACGACGATATGGTCAGTTGCCAGAGCGTCAGCAAGATGCTGCGCCAGATCGGCATGCGCGCCGAGTGGACGCTCTCCGGCAAGGAGGCCGTGGTGCGCACCGAGGAGGCCATCGAGCTGGCGGACCCCTTCGAGGTCTACATCGTGGACTGGTCCATGCCGGACATGAACGGCGTGGAGACGGTGCGCCGCATCCGCAGGATCGTGGGCGACGATTCGCCCATCATACTGATGACCGCCTACGACTGGGCGGACATCGAGCAGGAGGCCCGGGCGGCCGGCGTCACCGGCTTCATCGGCAAGCCGCTGTTCGCCTCCGACTTGCACCGGGCGCTGGAGCGCAGCCTGGGCAAGGCCGCGCCGGAGGCCGATCGCGGCAAGAGCGCCGTGGACGAGAGCTTCGCGGGCAAGCGCATACTGCTGGCCGAGGACAACGAGCTCAACCGGGAGATCGCCGTGGAGCTGCTGAGCGAGGCGGGCTTCAGCGTGGAGACCGCCGAAGACGGCCGCGTCGCCTGCGAGAAGGTGGAGGCCGCCGAGCCCGGCTACTACGACCTGGTGCTGATGGACATCCAGATGCCCGTCATGGACGGCTACGAGGCCACGCGCCACATCCGCGGCATGACGAACCGGGAGCGCGCGGACGTGCCCATCATCGCCATGACCGCCAACGCCTTCGAGGAGGACCGGGAGCGCGCCATCGAGACCGGCATGAACGGCCACCTGGCCAAGCCCATCGACGTGGAAAAGATGATGGAAGTGCTGCACAAGCTGTTCGGGAGAAAGTGAGAGAAGAGAAAGAGGGCGGGGGTTTCACGCAAGTGAAACCCCCGCTGTTTATGCCCCGCCGTTTATATGAGTCGAATGGTCGCGCAGAGCGAGCGCGCGTAGTCGAGCGCGTCCGAGGCGGAATTTCCGGTGTAGCGGATGTAAGCGATCAGATACTGGCTGTGCTCGACCAGCCAGCGGTTGCGCGCGGGAAGCACGTCCTTGGGGAGCGCATTGCGCAGCGCGCCGGGGATGAAGACTTCGTCGTAGAGCTCTCGATCCGCCACATTCCTCTGATAGGGCAGCACCAGCGCCATTTGGATGTGCTTCTCCGGGTAGACGGACTTGAGCCGATGCACTTCCCGCGCGCAGAGCCCGTCAAACCAGCCGAAGCCGGAAAAGTAGAAGCAGAATTCACTGTCCAGTGCCAGCAGCTCCTCGATGGCGGCCGTCAGCGCGGCGGGAATCTCGCGCGCGTCTTCCGGACTTGCCGCCACGCGATGCCCCACGAACGTACAGGTGTGCATACAGTGTCACTTCCTTTTGAGTTGACAGGTTAATTGTATATCGATTATAACTTAAAATCTGCTAATAATCAAGCCCTATTTCCTCAATAATACAATGAGAAGGTAGGGGGAAGAGGATGTCCGAGTTCATCTATGACAAATATGCAGTGGGGGATCGAATTCGAAAACAACGGGAAAGGCTGGCAATTACGCAGGAGAACCTGGCCGAGCGCATCGAGCGATCCTGGCGGCTGGTTGCCGACATTGAGCGCGGCGCGGCGGGGATGTCCATGGAAACCCTGTTTCGGCTTTGCAACGCGCTGCGGGTCACGCCCAACGATTTGCTGCTCCCCGGCGGGAACCCGGAGGACGGAGAGGAGGCCGAACTGGCCGGGTTGGTCGACGCGCTAAAGAACAGCCCCGCGCGCGTTCGCGCCGGGGCGATCGACATCCTGCGCGCCTACCTGCGCTCGGTCTAGCAGGCCGGCGCGCCTGTTTCCAACGCGCCTGATTCCAAATAGAAGAAACCGCCCGCGGCTCTGCGCCGGGGCGGTTTCTTCATCCGTGGGGGGTCACTTCACGTACTTCTTGTAGATTTCCGTGAGCTCCGCGGCGTTGGGGGCGACGATCATCGCCACGAAGTTGCCGCTTTGCGTGACCGAGCACTTCTGGATGATGGCGTACTCGTCGGGGAGGTAGTTCTCCGTCTCGTTGAGCTTGGTCTGGTAGCGGTCGTCCAGTATGGCCTTGACGCGGCCCGCCGCATCGGCGTCCTTCGCCTCGATCATTATGATCTCGTCGCAGTTCACGCCCGAGCTGTGGATCGCGGCCACGCACTGCTTTACGTCCGCCTCGTCGAGGCCCAGGAAGCAGATGTCGTTGAGCTCGGTCAGATCGAGGGACATCATCTCCTCGCCCAGCTTGAATTCGCTCATCACCGCCGCCAGGTCCACGTTGGCGGCCGCTGCTTCCTTCTTGCCGCCGCAGGCGGCCAGGCTCAGGGCCAGAATCAGGATCAGTGCGAGGGAGAGTGCCTTCGTAATCGCGTTCTTCATGTTCGTCTTCCTTTCGCTTGCGGTCTTTCCGGGCGTTCGCCCGCCGCGCTATGCGGTATTCAGGAACATTATACCGGATGTTTGTTAGGATTTCAAGCGGCGTCAGTTGACGATGCGGTAGCCCTCCTCGGTCAGCCGCTGGCGAATCTGCGCGATCTGCTCGAAGTCGCGGGTCTCCATGCCCAGGTACAGGAAGCAGGAGGTGATGGCCATGTTGGCGTCGCTGCGCTCGTGGCGCACGTTGACCACGTTCGCGCCGCACTCGGATACGATCTGGCTCACGCCCAGCAGCTGCCCCGGCTTGTCCTCCAGTGCGATCTGCAGCATCGTGTTGCGCCCCGCCGTGACCAGTCCGCGGGTGATGACGCGGGAGAGTATGTTCACGTCGATGTTGCCGCCGGAGATCAGGCACACCGCCTTCTTGCCCTCGATGGGGAGCTTGTGGAACATCGCCGCCGCCACGCTGACCGCGCCCGCGCCCTCGGCGATGAGCTTCTGCTTCTCGATCAGCGCCAGGATGGCCGCCGCGATTTCGTCCTCGCTGACGGTCACGACCTCGTCCACGTACTTGCTGACGATCTCGAAGGTCGTGTCGCCCGGGTGCTTGACCGCGATGCCGTCGGCGAAGGTCTGCACCGTGTCCAGCGTGATGGGCTCGCCCTTCTTCACGCTCTCCACCATGCTCGGCGCGTTCTCCGCCTGCACGCCGTAGACCTTGACGTTCGGGTTCAGGTTCTTGATGGCGTAGGCCACGCCGGAGATCAGCCCGCCGCCGCCCACCGGGCAGATGACCGCGTCCACGTCGGCCAGCTGGTCCAGGATCTCCAGGCCGATGGTGCCCTGGCCGGCGATGACCTCGTCGTCGTTGAAGGGGTGGATGAAGGTCATGCCCGTCTCCTGCTGGAGCTGGCAGGCGTAGGCGTAGGCGTCGTCGTAGGCGCCCTTCACCAGCACGACCTCCGCGCCCAGCGCCTTGGTGGATTCCACCTTGGAGATCGGCGCGCCGTCCGGCATGCAGACCACGCTGCGGATGCCCATGCGGGATGCCGCCAGCGCCACGCCCTGGGCGTGGTTGCCCGCCGAGCAGGCCACGATGCCCGCGTCGCGCTGCTCCTGGCTGAGCTGGCTGATCTTGTAGTAGGCCCCGCGCAGCTTGAAGCTGCCGGTCAGCTGCAGGTTTTCGGTCTTGAGGTAGAGTCCGTTCAGGTTCGGGGCGTGGATGAGGTCGGTCTTGCGGGCCACCTGCTTGAGCACGAAGGCGGCGTGGTAGATCTTGTCGAGTGTGACCATGGCGTCTGATTCTCCCTCTCGTTTAGTCTTGTTGCTTTCCTGCGATGTAGTTGATGAACTGCTGGGCCGTCCTGCCGGAGATGCCGCCGTGGCGAATCTCCCAGGTGTTGGCCGCGGCGATGAGCTTTGCGTCGTCCATCTCGATGCCCGCCCTCCGGGCGATGCCGCGCACGATGTCGTGGTACTGCCGCCGGTCGGGGTTCGAGTAGTTGATGGCGCAGCCGAAGCGCGCCGCCAGCGAGAGCCGCTCCTCCAGCGTGTCCGAGCGGTGCACGTCGCCGTTGAACTCCATGTCGTTGCGGTCGTTCCAGGTCTCGCGGATCAGGTGCCGGCGGTTGGACGTGGCGACGATCATCACGTTGTCCGGCCGCGTCTCCACGCCGCCCTCGATCACCGCCTTCAGGAACTTGTACTCCACCTCGTTCTCCTCGAAGGACAGATCGTCGATGAAGAGTATGAAGCGGTAGTTGCGGTTCTTGATCCGGGCGATCACGTCCGAGAGCAGGTGGAACTGGTGCTTGTACAGCTCGATCATCCGCAGGCCCCGGCTCTGGTATTCGTTCAGCGCGGCCTTGACGGACGTGGACTTGCCCGTGCCGGCGTCGCCGTAGAGCAGCATGTTGTTGTAGGGCCGCCCGGAGACGAAGGCCTCCAGGTTCTCCCGCAGCTGGGCCTTCTGGGGCTCGTAGCCGATCAGATCGTCCAGCACCACCGCGTCCACGTTGTTGATGGCCAGGAACTCGGCGCTTCCCTTCCGCTCGCGGATGCGGAACGCCCGGTTCAGGCCGAACATGCCCACGCCCCAGTCCCGGTAGTGGCCGGTGACCAGGTCGAAGACCTCCTGCTCGTCCTTTGCCCGCTCGATGGCCGCGCTGAGCTCCCGCACCCGGACGCTGACGCTCCGGTAGTAGAGCTGTGCGCGCTTGGGGATGGCGCGGTAGTGGGTGAGCACCGAGAAGCAGTCGATGCCCAGGTCGGTCTCGATGGGCGCGAAGTTGAACTCGAACAGCTTCTTGAATATGGCGAAGTCGGCCAGCGCGAAGTGGTTCACCGAGCCCTCGCTGGCGCCTGCGCGCTCCGCCGTGAGGCTGAAGGAGTTCTCGTGGGTGATGAGCAGGAAGGTCAGGTAGTTGTGCCAGAGGTTCGTGTCGAAGCCGTAGAGCGTGGCCACGTCGAGGATGCGCTTGACCTCGGCATAGATGCGGCGCACGAGCTCCGGCTTCTCGGCCGTCCCGTGATCCCAGTCGTAGAAGATGCCCGACAGCTTCATCAGGATGCTGTCCGGCTCCAGGCTGCCGAAGAGCAGCAGCCGCGCGGTGTCGCGATACATGCAATCACTCCTTTGGAAAGATTGGCGGGAAGGGATGCTTCTCCGCCGGGTAAACCGTTCAAAGCGTGCAAGGCCCCGTCAATCCCCGCCGGAAGCCCCCGCCGGCTCCTGCGGCACGGGTGTCGCCGAATCATCGGAGCCGAAATGCGTCCCCAGCCGCTGCTCCAGATTTCGCATTTGTTGTTGCAAGTCCTCGATATGCTGCGCCGTGGGCATCGTCGGCTTGGGCGTGGGATAGTGGTGCCACTTGCCGCCGAGAAAGTAGCCGGTGTCCGGAAGGCAGAAGGCCAGGATGCCGAACAGCAAAAGCAGCACGAGCGCCAACAGCCACAGCGGATTGCTCTCCTTCTGCGGCCTGCGCTCCCGCGCGGCCTTGCCCTTGTCCACGCGCTCGTCCTGCGCGCCCAGGCGCAACGACTCGAACGTGTCGGCAAACGCGTCCCGGCCCGTTCGGGTATCCCAATCGCCCGCCTTCTGCGCGGCAGCGGATTTCGGCGCGGCTTTACCTTCCAGCGCATGCTCCAGGCGCTCCCGCACAGCCGCGTCCTGCGCGGGCAGGCTCGCCTGAGCGCCCGGCGGCAGCAGCTCATATCCTTGAATGTTTTTCGGCAGCAAGGCGTTGCAGCCGGAGAACATCCCGTCCATGTTCGTCACCCGCGAG
This sequence comes from uncultured Clostridia bacterium, assembly GCA_947600345.1. GTDB lineage: Bacteria > Bacillota > Clostridia > Christensenellales > Aristaeellaceae > SFTH01. The sequence goes on along the minus strand of CANQGC010000017.1, from coordinate 14,855 downwards.
GTATCGAAGCCGGACAGGTCCAGTGCGGTAAGCGACCAGCAGCCGGAGAACATCCCGCTCATGTCCGTCACCCGCGAGGTGTCGAAGCCGGACAGGTCCAGCGATTTGAGCGACCGGCAGTTTTCGAACATCCTGCCCAAGCTCTCCGCCCGCGAGGTATCGAAGCCGGACAGGTCCAGCGCGGCAAGCGAGGAACAATTCGAGAACATCCTGCCCATGTACGCCGCCCGCGAGGGGGCGAAGCCGGACAGGTCCAGCAATTTGAGTGACCGGCAGTTTTCGAACATGGCGACCGTGTTCGCAACCTGGGAGACGTCGAGGCCGGACAGGTTCAGCGAGAACAGCTCCTTGCAGTTGGAGAACATGATGCGCATCTCCGTCACGCGGGACGTGTCGAGGCCGGACAGGTTCAGCGATTTGAGCGACGAGCAGTAGTCGAACATGCCGTACATGTTCGTCACCTGCGAGGTGTCGAGGCCGGACAGGTCCAGTTTGGTCAGCGACCTGCAGTCCATGAACATGAACTGCATGTTCGTCGCCAGCAAGGTGTCGAAGCAGCCGTTGAAGCGAATTTCCTGGCAATTCAGATAGCGCGCGAACAGATTCGAGCAGTCCTTCGGCGCGAGCACGCCTCCCTCCGCCGCGAAGTGCAGCGCGTGACCCTCCAGCCAGGCCAGTACGCTGCAGTCCTCCGCTTCGGAGGCGTCCCAGGCGTTCGGCGGGGCGCCGGTCAGGCTGTCGTGGAATTCGATGCAATCTACAGCCAGGCGATCAAACTCCCGCGAGGGCTCCCCGCCCGTGATCAGGAAGGAGCCATCGTACCCCAATCGGGGGGCGATCCCGGTCGGGTGCGGGGGAATGTCCGTATAATCAAAGGCCACGCACCCGGGCTTCAACACCCGGCTGGCGCCGCGCGGGCCGTCCTTTTGTTTGAGAATCATGAATCCGCTCCTCCTTTGCGGGCCGCTTGCTTGCGGGGGAAGAGTATGGAAGGTTCGCTTTCGCGGTTTGCGAATTGAAGGAACCCGCCCCGCCTGTGTCAATCCCCGCCGGACGCCTCCGTCTCCTCCTGCGGCGAGGATGTCGCCGAAACGAAGCCTTGCAGCTCCTTCAGCCGCTGCACCAGTTCCCGCATCTTGATATCCTGCGCCGTGAACTTCGTCGGTATGGGCGTGGGATAGTGGTGCCCCGTGCCGCTGGTAGAGCGGCGGTTGTTCGGAATGCAGATGGCCAGGATGACGGCCAGCACAAGCAGCACGATCATCAACAGCCACAGTGGATTGTGCTTCTTCTGCGCAGCCTTGCCCCTGCCCGCGCGCTCGTCCTGCGCGCTCGGGTGATGCTGCTTCCAAATGTCGGCAAGCACTTCTCCGCCCGTTCGGGTCCCCCAGTCGTTCGCTTTCTGCGCTCGCTGCGGCGCGGCAGGCTCCGGCGCGGCTTGCACGGCAGGCTCCGGCGCGGCTTGCACGGTGGGATTCGGCGCGACTTGCGCGGCGGGCTTCGGCACGACTTGGGGGGTGGGCTTTGGCGCGGTTTGCGCGGTGGGCTTCGGCGCGGCTTGCGCGGTGGGCTTTGGCGTGGCTTGCGCGGCGGGCTTTAGAACGGGCTGCGAGCTGGGCTTCGGCGCGGCTTTACGTCCCAGCGCGCGATCCAGGCGCTCCCGCTTCGCGGCTTCGCTCTCCCGCAGTAGCCGCTCCCGCTCCGCCTCGTTCTGCCTGGGCAGGTTCGCCCGCGCGCCCGGCGGCAGCCGGTCATAGCCCCGGATGTTCTCCGGCGACAGCGCGTCGCAGCCGACGAACATGCTCTCCAGATCCGTCTCCCGGGGCGGCTTTTGGATGTGCGCGCCATTCACAGCCGTCGCCCGGGCGGTATCGAAGCCCGAAATGTCCAGCGAGGCCAGCGACCAGCAGCCGTTGAACATGTCCTCCATTTGTTCGGCCGAGGAGGTATCGAAGCTCGACAAATCCAGCTCGGTCAGCGATATACAATCCCGGAACATGGAATTCATGTTCCATGCGCTTCGCGTATCGAAGCTCGACAGGTTCAGCTCGGTCAGCGAATTGCAATCCTTGAACATCACTGCCATGTCCGTCACCTGTGAAGTATCGAAGCCGGAGAGATCGAGCGCGGTCAGCGACTCGCAGCCGGAGAACATTCCGTTCATATTCTTTACTTGCGAGGTATCGAAGCAGGACAAGTCCAGCGCGGTTAGCGACGCGCAGCCCTCGAACATGCCGCCCCTGAACGTACTTCCCATGTTCGTCACCCGCGAGGTGTCGAAGCAGCCGTTGAAGCGGATTTCCTCGCAGCTTTTATAGTGCGCGAATAGCCGAAGGCTGTTTGTAGGCGCAATCACGCCGCCGTCCGCCGCGAAGTGCAGCGTGCCGCGATCCATCCAGGCCAGCACGCTGTGGTCGCGCTGCAAAGAGGCGTCCCAGGCGTCCGCCCCGGCGAAGCGCAGGCTGTCGTGGAATTCGATGCGCTTCACATCTTCGCGATGCCAGTAGTGATCACTGCCACGAGAGCGGATGGAATCAATGCCCGTCACCAGGTGTCCCCGGTAGTAGGTTCCAGGCTCTTCGCCAGGAAGGGTACCGTACTTGTAATAGGGGCCGTCCGCCTCGCACCCAGGCATCATCACCCGGCTGTCGCCGTGCGGTTCGGCATCCGCCCCATTCTGTGGAGCGTGAGCCCCGCTCGCCGCGCTCTGCGCGCGATTTGGCGCGGCGGGCTCAGGCGCGGCTTGCGCAGTGGGCTTCGGCGCGGGCTGTGCGGCGGGCTTTGGAGCGGGCGGGGGGCACAGGCTTTTCCGCGCCTCCTGCGGCAGCGCCGCAAAGCCCCGGACGTTCTCCGGCCGCAGGGCTTCGCAGCCGGCCAGCATGTCGCTCACGTACGCATTCTCGGCGATGCGAAAGCTGGAGAGGTCGAGTGCGGTCAGCGACCTGCAGGCGAAGAACATGCCGGTCATGCGCGATGCCCGCGAGGTATCGAAGCCGGACAGATCGAGCGCACGGATTGATAGACAGCCGGAGAACATCTCGCTCATGTCCGTCGCCCGGGAGGTGTCGAAGCTGGACAGGTCCAGCGCGGTCAGCGACTTGCAGCGCTTGAACATCTTGTACATGACCGTCGCCTGCGAAGTATTGAAGCCGGACAGATTCAGCGCGGTCAGCGATTCGCAGTGGTCGAACATGCTGTGCATCTCCGTCACCTGGGAGGTGTCGAAGCCGGACAGATCCAGCGCGGTCAGCGACTTGCAATTCTGGAACATCTCCGACATGTGCATCACCTTGGAGGTGTCGAAGCCGGACAGATCCAGCGCGGTCAGTGAGGAGCAGCCGGAGAACATCCCGCCCATGCCCTTCACCTGGGAGGTGTCGAAGCCGGACAGATCCAGCGCGGTCAGTGAGGAGCAGCCGGAGAACATCCCGCCCATGCCCTTCACCCGCGAGGTATTGAAGCCGGACAGATCCAGCGCGGTCAGCGAGGAGCAACCGGAGAACATCCCGCCCATGGACTCTGCCCGCGAGGTATTGATGCCGGACACATCCAGCGAAGTCAGCGAGGAGCAACCGGAGAACATGCAGCTCATGATCTTCACGCGCGAGGTCTTGATGCCGGACAGCTTCAGCGATTGCAGCCGCGCACAGCCGGAAAACAGCGCATGCATGTCTGTCACCCTGGAGGTATCGAAGCGCGAAATGTTCAGCGCGGTCAGGGATGCGCAGTTCTCGAACATCGAATGCATTTGCGACAGCTGGGAGGTATCGAAGTCGGACAGATCCAGCGCGGTCAACGAGTAGCAATCAAAGAACATGTTGTGCATGCTCGTCACCTGCGAGGTGTCGAAGCAGCCGTTGAAGTGGATTTCCTCGCAGCGTTCGTAGTATGCGAACAGCCACGAGCTGTCCTTCGGCGCGATCACGCCGCCCTTCGCCGTAAAGTGCAATACGCCGTCCGTCAGCCAGGCGCGCACGCTCCGGTCGCCCGCCTCGGAGGCGTCCCAGGCTTGCTCCGGGGCGAGCTGCAGCGTATCGTGGAATTCGATGCGCTTCACGGATTTGCGATCATGGGGATCCCCTTCCGTGATCATGTAATACCCGATGAATCCCTGCCGAAAAATGATCTCGGGATCGGTGACGGTATACGCATATCCCGGCTTCAGCACCCGGCTGTTTTTGAGCGGTTTGTTATTCTGTCTGCTCATGTGCTCGTTCCTCCTTTGCGGGGCGCTTGCCTGCGGGATTCCACTGTCGACGCCCTATGAACGGTGCGAAAGCCAGATGGCGAGCGCCACGATCAGCGGGATCAGGACGATCATGATGAGATTCTTCGCTACCCGCTTGCGATCCTCCTCCGCCTCCTGCGGGTTGATCCTTGGCGCTGACTGCGGGGCGGTCCGCGGCGCGGCTTTACTTCCCGACGCGCTCTCCGTGCGCTCCCGCTTCGCGGCCTCGCTCTCTCGCCGCAGCCGCTCCCGCTCCGCCGCATCCAGACTGGGCAGGCTCGCCCGCGCGCCCGGCGGCAGCCGGTCATAGCCCCGGATGTTCTCCGGCGGCAGCGCGTCGCAGCCGCGGAACATTTCGTTCATCCTTACGACCGAGGAGGTATCGAAGCCGGACAAGTCCAGCGCGGACAGCGACGAACAGCCCTGGAACATTCCGCCCATATACTTCACATGCGAGGTATCGAAGCCGGACAAGTCCAGTGTGGTCAGCGACGCGCAGCCCTCGAACATATCGCCCATGTGTGTCACCTGTGAGGTGTCGAAGCAGCCGTTGAAGCGGATTTCCTCGCAGTTTTCATAGCGCGCGAATAGTTCCAAGCAGACCCTCGGCGCGATCACGCCGCCCTCCGCCGCGAAGTGCAGCGCGCCGCGATCCATCCAGGCCAGCACGCTGTGGTCGCGTTGCAAAGAGGCGTCCCAGGCGTCCGGCCCGGCAAAGCGCAGGCTGTCGTGGAATTCGATGCGCTTCACATCTCTGCGATACCGCCGGCGATCACTGCCACGAAACCGAAAGGAATCAAAGCCCGTCACCAGGTACCCCAGGTTGTAGGTTTCCGGCTCTTCGTCAGGAAGGGTATTGTACTTGTAATAGGGGCCGTCCACGTGGCACCCGACCATCATCACCCGGCTGTCGCCGCGCGGCTCTGCATTCTGACTGCTCATGCGCTTTATCCCTCCTTCGCGGGAGAAAACTCAGAAATCCGCCCCATGATCTACGGGGCGGATTTCGTCGCTTCGAACCAAGTCCCCATCAGGAACGCGGCGCAGGACTTTTGCCCCATGATCTACGGGGCAAAAGTCCGTCGCTCATGCGCGGCAGCAGGTGGAAGGCGGCATTGCCGCCCTGCCGCCCCGCCGGCTCAGTTGGAGGCGTTGTCGAGGTCCTGGTCGTTCTTCCAGAGCATCTGCTCGCGCAGCTGCTTGCCAATGATCTCCATGGGATGCTGAGCCAGCTGCTCGCGCTTGGAGTTGAAGAAGGTGCGGCCGTTCTTGTTCTCGGCGATCCACTTGCCGGCGAAGGTGCCGTCCTGGATGTCCTTCAGAACCGCCTTCATGTTGGCCTTGGTCTGCTCGTAGGGCAGAACCCGCGGGCCGGAGACGTACTCGCCGTACTCGGCGGTGTCGGAGATGGAGTAGTTCATCGCAGCGATGCCGCCCTTGTTGATCAGGTCGACGATCAGCTTCATCTCGTGGATGCACTCGAAGTAGGCGTTCTCGGGGGCGTAGCCCGCCTCGACCAGCGTCTCAAAGCCACACTTCATCAGGTCGACCACGCCGCCGCAGAGCACGGTCTGCTCGCCGAACAGGTCGGTCTCGGTCTCGTCGTGCATCGTGGTCTCCATGATGCCCGCGCGCGCGCCGCCGATGCCCGCGATGTAGGCCAGCGCGATGTCCTTGCAGTGGCCGGAGGCATCCTGCTCCACCGCGATCAGGCAAGGCACGCCCTTGCCCGCCACGTACTGGGAGCGCACGGTGTGGCCCGGGCCCTTGGGCGCGGCCATGAACACGTCCACGTTCGCCGGGGGCACGATCTGCTTGTAGCGGATGTTGAAGCCGTGGGCGAAGGCGATGGCCTTGCCCTCGGTCAGGTAGGGCGCGATGTCCTTTTTGTACATGTCGGCCTGGGCCTCGTCGTTGATCAGGATCATGATGATGTCCGCCGCCTGGGCAGCCTCGGGCACGGTCATGACCTGGAAGCCGTCCTTCTCCGCCACCGGCCAGGACTTGCCGCCCTTGCGGAGGCCGACGATCACGTCGCAGCCGGAGTCGCGCAGGTTCAGCGCGTGGGCGTGTCCCTGGGAGCCGTATCCGATGATCGCAATCTTCTTGCCGGTCAGCTTGTTGAGATCGCAGTCCTTCTCATAGTACATTTTTGCCATAGTCAAACTCTCCTTTTTCCTTGGTCTGCTCGTCGATGGTGTACTGCCCCCGCTCCAGCGCCACCATGCCGGTGCGCACCAGTTCGAGGATTCCAAACTCCCGAAGGAGGTTTTGGATCGCTTCAGCCTTGCTCTCGTCTCCGATGACGGCAAGGGTGATGGAGGAAACCGACACGTCGATGATCGACGCGCGGAAGATGTTCGCAATCTGGATGACCTCGTTGCGAACCTCACTGGTCTGCGCCAGCACCTTGAACAGCACAAGCTCCCTCCGGATCGAGTGCTCCGGCAGCAGGCGCTTGACCGAATGCACGCAGATCAGCTTGCGCAGCTGATTGGATAGAAGCCGGGTCTGGGCCTCGTCCGCCAGCACCTCGATGGTGATGCGCGAGACCTTTGGATCGTCCGTGGTGCCCACGGCCAGCGATTCGATGTTGTAGCCCTTGCCGGAGAACAAACGCGCCACGCGGGAGAGCACGCCCGCCTCGTTGTCCACCAGCACGGCCAGGGTTTGCCGCTTGATTTCGTTCATTGCGCGTCCCTCCCCTTAGTTGATCATGAATTCGGTGATGTGGCTGCCGCCGCCCACCATCGGGCGCACCATCTCGTCCATGTAGATGGCCACGTCGATGACCGAGCCCTTGTCGCTGTTGAGCGCCTGGGTGAGCGCCGATTCGAAGTCGGCCACGTTGTTGACCCGCCAGCCGTTCAGCCCGTAGGCCTCGGCCAGCTTCACGAAGTCCGGCGCGCGATCCAGCGTGGTCTGGGAGTAGTGCTCGTTGTAGATCAGCGTCTGCCACTGGCGCACCATGCCGAGCGTTCCGTTGTTGAACAGCACGGTGATGATCGGAAGCTTGTAGTAGGATTCCGTGGCCAGCTCGTTGCAGTTCATGCGGAAGGAGCCGTCGCCGGTCACGTGCAATACGATCTTGTCCGGGTTGCCCGCCTGCGCGCCGATGGCCGCGCCCAGGCCGAAGCCCATCGTGCCGAAGCCGCCGGAGGTCACCAGCTGGCCGGGATAGTCGAAGTGGAAGTGCTGCGCCGCCCAGATCTGGTGCTGGCCCACGTCGGTGGTGACGATGGTATCCTGGGGCAGGATGCGCGCGATGGAGGAGAGCACCTGGCCGGGGGTCAGCCGATCCTCCACCTGGTCATACTTCGTCTCGGTGGGGAAGGAGAACACGTAGTCCTTCCACTCGTCGTGGTGCAGCTGCTCCACCCGCTCGAGGAGCAAATTCAGCACGCGCTTGGCGTCGCCGATGATGTGGTGGTCGGTCTGCACGTTCTTGTTGATCTCGGAGCGGTCGATGTCGATCTGCACGATCTTCGCGTTCTGGGCGAAGCTCGAGGGTTTCAGCGCCACGCGATCGGAGAAGCGGCAGCCCACGGCGATCAGCAGGTCGCAGGCATCCACGGCCATGTTGCTGGCCTGGGAGCCGTGCATGCCGATCATGCCGGTGGTGAGCTTGTTGCGGCCGCGGAAGCCGCCCGCGCCCATCAGCGTGATGGCGACCGGCGCGTCGATCTTGTTGGCGAAGGTCTCGAACTCCCAGTGGGCGCGGCTGCGCACCACGCCGCCGCCGCAGATCAGCAGCGGCTTCTTCGAGGCATTGATCATGTCCACCAGCTTGTCGATGTCCCCGGCGTCCGGCTCGGGAGCCTTGAAGTTCTGGGAGGAGCGCTTCATCAGCTCGCCCAGCTTGCCGCTCACGCCGTGGCTGCGGCGGTCCAGCGGCTCGTACTCCGCCAGATCGGAGGTCACGTTCTTCGGAATGTCCAGCAGCACCGGGCCCGGTCGGCCGCTGCGGGCGATGGCGAAGGCCTCGCGCACGGTGTCGGCCAGGTCGTCCACGCTGCGCACCAGGTAGTTGCACTTGGTGATGGGCATGGTCACGCCGGTGATGTCCACCTCCTGGAAGGAATCCTTGCCCAGCAGCGGCAGCCCCACGTTGCAGGTGATGCACACGATGGGGGAGGAATCCATGTAGGCGGTGGCGATGCCGGTGACCAGGTTCGTCGCGCCCGGGCCGGAGGTGGCGAAGCACACGCCCACCTTGCCCGTGGAGCGGGCGTAGCCGTCCGCCGCGTGGCAGGCGCCCTGCTCGTGGGCGGTCAGTATGTGGCGCACCCGGCCCTCATGCTCATAGTTGTACAGCTCGTCGTAGACGTTGAGGATCGTGCCGCCCGGATAGCCGAAGATCGTGTCGACTCCCTGCTCCAGCAGGCACTCCATCAGGATCCTTGCGCCGGTCAATTGCATGTCGTAAACCTCCTCATTTTTGTAAGAAAAAACCTGCAATCTGAAAGTCAGACTTGCAGGCATTGCGGAGCATCTTCATTAGATTCTTCCTCGAGCCGGAACCGAATTTTCTTCGGAACTATTGCAGGACATAACTTTCAGCGGCGTCCCCCAGCGAGCTAAGTCGCAGGGGCAGAATAACGCCGACGAGAATGCCCAGAATAGCGACCCCGACGATTCGTGCAATCATTGCTTCCAGCTCCGTTTCCAGTTCTGATTTTCGATTATAGCAGGCGCACGTTACGATGTCAACGACTTTACATGAATTTATGGTTTTCGGGAAAACAAAAAACTTATTGAACGGCGCGCGCTTGTGCCGTGGGAGGCGCAGTGTTATAATAAGGATACAATTCATAACAGGAGGCGGCCCATGAACTACGGAAGGATAGAGCACGTGGACAAGCCCGTGTCGCGCATCGCCTTCGGCACGGCCATGCCGGTGATGTTCGCGGCGTTCCGCTCGGTGTACGGCGATTCGTCGGACTTCCCCGAGCGCTTGGGCGCGGCGTTTGCGCTGCTGGACGGCATGTACGCGGAGGGCGTGAACTGCTTCGACTGCGCCGACCACTACGGCGAGGAGCCGCTGGGCGAGTGGATCGAGGCGCGCGGCCTGCGGGACAAGGTGGTGATCCTCACCAAGGGCGCGCACCACAACCGCTGGCGCAAGCGGGTGACGCCCTTTGACATACTGCACGACGTGCATAACTCGCTGGCGAAGCTCAGGACGGACCACATCGAGCTGTACCTGCTGCACCGGGACGACCCGAGCGTGCCGGTGGGCCCGCTGATGGACGCGCTGAACCGCTGCGTGGACGAGGGCAAGCTGGGCGCGATCGGCGCGTCGAACTGGACGGTGGAGCGCATGGAGGAGGCCAACGAGTACGCCGCGAAGCACGGCATGCGGGGCTTCACGGTGGCGAGCCCGAACTACGGCCTGGCGGTGCAGGTGGAGGACCCCTGGGGCGGCGGCTGCGTGACGATCTCCGGGTCGGAGAACCGGGCGGCAAGGAAGTGGTACGCGGACAATCGCATTCCGGTGTTCGCCTATTCGGCGATGGCGCGGGGGTTCTTTTCGGGGAAGGTGCATGGGGACGATCCGGAGAGCGCGAGGGCGGTGATGGACGAGCCCGGGTTGAAGGGGTATGCGCATCCGGAGAACTTTGAGCGGCTGCGTAGGTGCGAGATGCTGGCGAAGGAGAAGGGGACGAGCGTGGCGAAGGTCGCGCTGGCGTGGCTGTTTAGTCAGAGGGAGCTGGACGTGTATGCACTGATCGCGACCGGTAGAAGGGAGAATATGCGCGCGAATGTGGAGGCCAGCGAGATGAGGCTCACGGATGAGGAGTGCGCGTGGCTCGACTTGGAGATGGGGCGGTAAGGAAAGAAAGCGGTAGCCCCAGAAGGGAGAATCCAAGGAACCTCAGGTTCCTTGGCAGAGATTCTTAAGGGACAGAGTCCCTTAAGCAGGTCTGGGCGGAGCCCAGGACGGGTTCGGGCGGAGCCCGACGTAACCCCAGCGGCCCGCAGTACCAATTCCAAGTTCGGCATAGCGAACAAAGCTTTCATCGCCTCCATACTGCGGGCCGCAGCGGCGATTTTTTGGAATGAGAAGCGGAAGCTTCTCATTTCAAAAGAGTCCGCCACTAACTTTCAAAATGCTGCCTGTTGCCAGCAAACGCCTGAATTGTCCCGCGAGCGATGATCTCGAATACCGTGCCCGGTTGATCAAAAGAATATTGTGACTGAGTCTGTTCCGTTGCTTTCTGCGTTGGATGATCGTTTGTTGGTCAGCGGAGGTATTGAGAGTTAGTGGCGGACTCTTTTGGTTTGGGAAGCCACTGGCTTCCCAAACCAAAAAATCGCCGCGGCGGCCCGCGCATGGTGGCGGCGGAATCTCAGTTCGCCTTATCGAAACGAGATTTGTCTGCGCGGGCCGCTGGGGTTACGGGGGTCACGCTGGGCTCTGCCCAGACCTGCCAAGGAACCTGAGGTTCCTTGGATTCTCCCTTCTGGGGTTACGGGGGTCACGCTGGGCTCCGCCCAGACCTGCTTAAGGGACTCTGTCCCTTAAGAATCCTTGCCAAGGAACCTGAGGTTCCTTGGATTCTCCCTTCTGAGGCTACGCGTTCCGGGCGCGGTAGCGCCGGGGCGAAGTCCCCGTCAGTTTGCCAAACACGGTGATGAAGTAGTTATAGTCCGCGAAGCCGCAGGCCTCGGCTACCTGGGTGATGTTCATCTCCGGCCGGGTCAGCAGCAGGTGCTTGGCATGCTCGATGCGCAGTTGGCGCACGCGCTGGGCGATGCCCATCCCATAGTTGCGCTTGGAAAACTCGTACAGCGCCGTGCGGCTGATGGGAAAGCGCGCGCAGATGGACGCCGCGCCGATGTCCTCGGCAAAGTGCCCGGAGATGTATTCGTCAATCTGCGCCTGGATCGGCTGCTGCTTCAGCGTCACCATGCGGTCGAAGTACAGGTAGCTGGCCACGGCGTCCAGTATGTGCGCGGCGGAGAGTATGTAGCCCTCCTCCATCGCGGGCAGCGCGTCGATTAGCGCGCCCAGCTCCCCTGGCTCCAGCCCGTAGCGGCGGCAGGCGTCCAGTATCGTTCGCCGGCCCTCTTCCCGCTCGGGATAGCAGAACAGGTGACCGAAGGCCGCGTAGGCCACGATCGCGTCGTCCACGAACACCGGGCTCACCGCCTCGGTCAGCCCCGCGTGGCAGCGATAGACGTAGGGCGCGCGCAGCTCCCTGGCCCGGGCGCAGGCGTCCCGGTCGCAGCGGTGGCAGGCGGCCTCCGCGCGCGCGTTGCCTCGGATGAAGCGGCAGATGGGCGCGATCTCCTCCGGGTAGGAGGCGATCTCCCGCAGCGAATCGTCGAACACGGTGATGCGGATCTTCGTCAGGTTATAGAAGTCCCGCAGCAGGGCATTGAGCTTTACGAAATCAAAGGATGAATGCATCGCGCGTCACCTCCCCTTCAATTATAATGCGAAGGGCGGCGCTTGTCCAGAAAGTCCGGACGATTTCAAAGAAATCCGGACGCGCTGCGCTATCTTTCCCCCGGAAGATTTGTTAAGATGGCATTATCAGAGAAAGCTTGCGTGGAATGCGCACGACGATAAAGGAGGAGATTGCGATGCAAAAGAAGAAGATGACCTTTGCCCTGTGCTTCGGCAACCGCGGCTTCATGCCGGGCGAGCTGATCCTGGGCGCGCGGGACGACATGGTCAAGGCCGTGACCGACGCGGGCTACGACTACATCATCATGGACGCGGACGCCAGCCGCTTCGGCGCGGTGGAGACCCGCGCGGAGGGCCGCCAGTACGCGGCCTGGCTCAAGGAGCACGAGGGCCAGTACGACGGCGTGATCTTCTGCCAGCCCATCTTCGTGGACGAGAACGGCGCGATCACGGCGCTGCAGGATGCCGGCGTGCCGATCCTGATGCAGGCGTATCCGGACGAGATCGGCAAGATGGACTTCGCCCATCGCCGCGACGCCTACTGCGGCAAGTTCTCGGTGACGGACGTGTTCACCCAGTACAAGGTGCCCTTTACCGTGATGAAGCCCCACGTGGTGCACCCGCTGAGCCCGAAGTTCGCCCAGAACCTGAAGGACTTCGCGGCAATCTGCCGGGTCGTCAACGGCATGAAGCGCTTCAACCTGGGCTGCATCGGCGCGCGCACCACGGCCTTCAAGACCGTGCGCTTCGACGAAATCGCCATGCAGAACCACGGCATCAATGTCGAAAGCTTCGACCTGAGCGAGCTGATGAACATGGTGGCCGAGCTCAAGGACGACGATCCGAAGGTCGTGGCCAAGATGGCGCACCTGGAGAACTACACCGACTTCTCCGCCTGCCCGGAGAAGAACAAGTGGACGCTGGCCAAGATCGGCTGCGTGCTGGATTGGTACATCGAGGAGTACCAGCTCGACGCCCTGGCGATCCGCTGCTGGAACGAGATGGAGACCTACATGCGCGTCTGCCCCTGCGTGCTGCTCTCCGACCTCAACGACCGGGGCATCGTCGCGAGCTGCGAGATCGACATGTGCTCCGCCATCACCATGCGCGCCATGAGCCTCGCCAGCGAGGAGCCCGCCTGCGTGCTCGACTGGAACAACAACTACGGCGACGACGAGGACAAGGTGGTGCTGTTCCACTGCGGCCCGGTGGCCCAGACGCTGATGGCCGGCAAGGGCCACGTGACCGAGCACAAGATGTTCGCCAAGAACGACCCCGGCAGCGGCTGGGGCTGCAACGAGGGCCGCATCGCCTCCTTCCCGATGACCTTCTCCAACTGTCAGACCAAGGACGGCAAGATCGTGGTCTACGTCTCCGAGGGCAGGATCACCGACGATCCCATCGAGGAGGGCTACTTCGGCTGCGGCGGCGTGGCGGAGATTCCGAATCTCCAGGACAAGCTGATCAAGCTGGCTCGGGGCGGATTCAAGCACCACACCAGCGTGGGCTACGGCCACATGAAGGACGTGCTCAGGGAGGCCTTCACCACCTACCTGGGCTACGACTGGGTGGAAATCGACTGACGAACGGCGCGAGCCCGCCGCCCGGCTTCGGGCGGCGGAGCTTGCGCGTGAGGAGAACGAGCTATGATTAGTCTTGGCGTGGACATCGGCGGAACCGGCGCGAAGTGCGTGGCGTTCCGCGACGACGGCGCGCAGCTGGCGCTGCGCTATTGCGAATATCCCAACCCGCCGGGCAAGGTCAACCTGGACGCCGGGGTGCTGGCGGATTCCGTGCTGCGTGTGATCCGGGAGTGCGTCGCGGAGCTGCCGGACGTCGGGGAGGTCGCGGCCGTCACCGTTTCCTCCTTCGGCGAGAGCTTCGTTCCGGTGGACGAGGGCGGCAGGCCGCTGACCGACATCATCATGTACTTCGCGGATTCGTCCTCGAAGGAGTTTGACGCGCTGGTCGAGCGCGTCGGGGCGGAGCGCTTCATGGAGATCGCCCGCATCAAGCCCGACGCCTCCTATTCGCTGGCGAAGATGCTCTACACCCGGAGCCTGCCCGGCGCGAAGGTCTGGAAGTTTCTGCTGATCGCGGGCTTCATCTGCTACCGGCTGAGCGGCGTTCCGGCCACGGACGTGTCGCTGGCCTGCCGCACGCTGCTCTACGACGTGGAGAGGCGTTGCTGGTCGCAGGAGCTGCTCGAGGCCGCCGGGCTCGACGAGGGCATGATGCCCGAGGTCTACGAGACCGGCAGCGTCATTGGCAATCTGCTGCCGGACGTGGCGTCGGCGCTGGGGCTGTCGCCCAACGTGAAGGTGGTCATTGGCGCGCACGACCAGGTCGTCAATGCGCTGGCCTGCGGCATCCGCGAGCCCGGCGACTGCATGGACGGCACCGGCACCAGCGAGTGCATCGAGCCGCTGTTCGCGGACATCCCCCGCAACATGGAGTTCATATCGGAGAACTACGCCTGCGTGCCCTACGTGGATGGCCGGGGCTACGTGACCTACGCCTACAACCTCTCCGGCGGCGCGGTGGTGCGCTGGTATCGCGACCAGCTGGCCTTCTACCTGAAGGACCGGGCGAGGGCCGAGGGCGTCAGCGTCTACGATATCCTGAACCGCGAGTGCCCGAAGCGGCCGGGCGAGCTGATGGTGCTGCCCTACCTGCAGGGCCTGGGCGGCACGCCGGACATCCGGGTCAACGCCCGGGGCGCGCTCTGGGGCGTGTCGATGGACACCGGCCTGCCGGACATCTACCGGGCGATCCTGGAGGCCCTGAGCTTCGAGATGGCCTACAATCTGGAGAAGCTCGAGACCTACGGCATCGCGCCCAGGCGGCTCTACGCCTGCGGCGGCGGCGCGCGGTCCAAGGTCTGGCTGCAGATCAAGGCCGACGTCTGGAACCGGGAGATCCTGCCCGTGGAGACCGAGGAGACCGGCGCGCTGGGCAGCGCGATCCTGGGCTTCGCGGCGGTGACCGGCGAAAAGGACCGCTGCGCGCTGGCGCGGAAGTACTTGCGCATCGGCGCGCCGGTGCGGCCGAACCCCGCGAACGTGGAGATCTATGAGAAGAAGTTCCGCGAGTTCAAGCGGCTGCGGAGCTTCCTGCTGGATTCCTATGAGAACAAGGAGTGAATGAACATGAACGCAAAGCAAGTCGTACTGCGCGCGCGGGAGCTGGGCAAGTGCATCCCGGCGTTCAACG
>CANQGC010000016.1 GCA_947600345.1 uncultured Clostridia bacterium | reverse complement strand
TGACGTTGCGGTTGAACATGTCGCCCCAGCTGGCGCAGGCGACCACGATCTCCGCGCCCGCGTCGCGGCAGGCCTGGATGTCGGTCTTCGGCGCGCTGATCGAGGCCAGGTTGATGGCGTACTCCAGCGAGTCCTTGTCGAGGCCCGCCGCAGAGGCGATCTTGGCCAGCGTCTTCGAATCCGCCTTGGCGGGGAAGATGGACAGGCTGTCGGTGTAGGCGACGAAACCCACCTTGATGCCGTTGATGTCCACCACCTTGGCCGCGTCGCGCTCCAGCAGCGAGCTGGCCGCGCCGATGTACTCCACGCCCGCCGACTGGCAGTTCTTCATCGCGGCCTGGAGGTCGGCCCATCCGCCGTCGAGCGCGTGGTCGTTGGCGAGGTCGAGCATGTCTACGCCGCAGTCGGCGAGCGCCTGGATGATCGAGGAGGGCGTCAGCATCCGCTCACTGCCGGAGGGATTCATCGTGTCGCCCAGGGAGCCCTCGACATCCGCCACGGTATAATCCGCGCCGCCGATGACGTCCGATATCTGGCTGAACATCTCGCTGAAGTCGTAGCCGCTTTCGGTCTTGGCCGCCGCGAGCAGGTTGTCCTGTATGGCGATCTCGCCCAGCGAGCGGATCGTCGCCGAGCGCGGCGTGGGCGCGGGCGTCGGCGTGGGCTCGGGCGTGGGGGACGCGGTGGGCGTCGGGCTCGGCGTGGCCGTGGGCGACAGGAAGCCGCCGCCGCCCACCTCGTGGGGCTTTCCGACGAACAGCACAATGCAGCCCGCGATGATGAGCAGTATCAGCAGGATCATCAACAGACCCAGGGGGCGGATCCGGATTCCTCCGATGCGCAGGCCGAACTTTTTTTTCTTCTTTTTCGTTGCCATGATGATTTCCCTCCAGCGGTTCGCTTGCGTTTATCTGTTTCTGCAACTTCCTTATTATTATAGCATAGAATTCATCCAAGGCAATGACATTCTCATGTCTTCAATGAGTTTTTTCGGAACTATTTCAACAGATTACGCGTCTATTAAATAAGATGAGGAGTTGGTGTCCATAAAAATGCGAATTTATGGCTATATTTTTTCACCTCATACGGATTGACAGCATAGGGGTTCTGATGTATGCTTATATTGATTATAATTATTACAAATAAAGTAAACGGGTTACAAATTTGTGCGTACTTGTGAACCGCCGGACACAGAATATAATTATAATCGACGCAAATGGCGGAACGCACGCGAAGCGGAAAGGATTTACAGGCGGACGGAATGCGACCGTGCGCGATAGAGGTGGATAACATATGGCGACGCATAAGCTGGGATTCTTAAAGTTCAATACTTCGGAGGATGGAATTGCCTTCCGCATCGGCGACGGCAAGATCCATCAGCTCGGCTTCCTGAAGAAGCGCAAGCCCGCCGCGGCCGGCGCTTACGATGCGGATGCGTATCTGGACGATGCCGGCTATGACGATTTGGCCTACGAGGCCGGGGATGCCGCGGCCTCCGGCGGCTACAGCGGCCGCTTTGCCCAGGCCGTGGGCGGATCGAACTATGGCTCCGGCTATGGCGACGAGGCGGACGATGACTACGCCGACGACGGCTATGCGGACGATGATTACGCGGATGACGCCTATGCGGACGATAGCTACGCGGACGACGGCTATGCGGATGATGACTACGCCGACGACGGCTACGCGGATGACGGCTATGCGGACGACGATTACGCGGACGACGGCTATGCGGACGGCGATTATGCGGATGACGGCTACTCCGATAGCCGCTACGACGGCGGCGAGGGAGATTACTACGGCGACGGCGGGGACGACTACGCGGACGACGGCTACGACGACCGCTACTCGGACCAGGACGCCGGCGATTACGACGAGGGCCAGGGCTTCGGCAGCGAGAACCCGGTGCTGCGCTACATAGATGAGAACGACTGGGTGACCTATGCGCTGCTGGTGCTGCTGCCGCCGCTGGGCATCTACCTGCTCTGGCGCAGGCGGCGCTTCGATGCGCCGGTCCGCTGGGGCGTGTCCATCGCCTCCGGAATCTGGTTCATCATACTGCTGATCCTGCTGATTTCGCTGATCCTGTCCGGCGCGGGCGATACCACGGCGAACCAGCCCATCACGATGAACACGCCGACGCCCACGATCGGCGCGGCGAGCACCCCCGAAACCTCCGACAGCCTGCTGCAGGATGCGCTGAGCGGCGGCATCGCCAACGGCGCCACCGAGGGCATCACCGCCGCCGAGACGCCGGACGCGATCTCCCCGGCCGCTTCGCCCACGCCGCTGGCGGGCTACGACGCGAACACCGTGACGGCGGGCACCGTGCTCGTCACGGCCACCGGCCAGTACTACCACAACAACAGCAACTGCGAGAATCTGGAGCAGGGCGTGGCGACGTCCAACCTGACGGAGGATGTGGCGCTGCAGCGCGGCAAGTTCCCCTGCCCGATCTGCTTCCCGGGCCAGGAGATCTACTACTCCACCGCGAACGGAACATACTACCACTCGGATAAGACCTGCTCGCGCATGAGCAATCCGGTGGCCATCACCAAGGCGGCCGCCGAGGCGAAGGGCCAGACGCCCTGCCCGGTCTGCATTCTGAAGACGGCCCAGTCGCTGGAGCGCAACGGCCTGCGCTACGCCACCTCCAGCACCAAGGACCAGAGCGGCCTGAACGTGTGGGCCACCAAGGGAGGGCGCTACTTCCACACGGATCAAAACTGCTCCGGAATGCAGAACGCCCAGTCGGTCGGCCTGCTCCAGGCGATGCTGGCCGGAAAGACGGCCTGCCCGACCTGCGCTTCCTCCGCGGGGCGCCAGGTGTGGTTCACCGAGGGCGGCAAGATGTTCCACAACAAGAGCGACTGCTCCCGCATGCGGGGCGCGCTGCAGGGCACCTTGGCCGAGGCGCTGATCCTGAATAAGACCAGGTGTCCCACCTGCTGGGGCAACTCCAATATTAGCTTCAACGGCAACGGCGTGGGCCGCACCAGCTCCGGCGACGACAGCACGCTGGTCAGCGGCGGCACGGTGTACGTATACGCCACGCCGAACGGGAGCTACTACCATACCAATTCGACCTGCTCCGGCATGAAGAACGCCCAGCGCGTGACGCTCGCGGCGATGCTCAAGGCCGGACGCCAGGCCTGCCCCACCTGCGCGGCGGGCGCGGATACCACGGTCTACGCGACCGAGAACGGCAAGTACTACCACTCCTACGCCACCTGCTCTGGCATGCAGAACGCCGTGGCCGGCACGCAGGCTCAGGCGATGGCCGTGGGCAAGCAGCGCTGCCCGAACTGCTGGCAGAGCACCGCCAGCGGCGACGGCTCCTCCACGGTGTACGTGTACGCCACCCGCAACGGAACCTACTACCACACCAACGAGAGCTGCTCCGGCATGAAGGACGCGACCAGGCTCGAACTGGCGCAGGCGGTGCGCGCCGGCAAGAAGGCGTGCCCGACCTGTGCGCCGGCCGCCAACCGCAAGGTGTACTCCACCGAGAACGGCCAGTACTACCACATCAAGAGCGACTGCTCCGGCATGAAGAACGCCCAGGAGCGCACGCTGCAGGAGGCCCTGACCATGGGCCAGAGCTCCTGCCCGGTCTGTCTGGGCAACGTGAGCATCGACGGCTCGGTCAACGGCGTGAGCGACGTGCAGTCCCATCGGCTCTCCACCAGCAGCTCGAGCTCGTCTGGCAGTGGCAGCAAGGTCACCGGCAGCGGCAAGCTCAGCAGCGGAAGCAAGAGCTCCGTATCCGGCGTGTCCAGCAACAAGACCTCGTCCAACTCCTCGCGGCTGAAGAATGTCCAGACGGGCAAGATCCAGCCCTCCACGAAGTACAAGGCGGGCGCTTCGGGCATCAAGGTGTACGCCACGGCCTCCGGAAAGTACTACCACGGCTACAAGCAGCACGCGGGCTCCGGCGCCAAGCTCGTATCCATCGAGACGGCGCTCAACTACGGCAAGACCGCCTGCCCGACCTGCCTCAAGGTCGCCAAGACCACCGTCTACGCGGTGCGCGGCGGGCGCTACTACCACCGCTCCAAGTCCTGTGCGGGCTCGGGCGCGGTGTCCGGCAAGCTCTCGACGGCGCTGGCCAGCGGGTTGGACGCCTGCCCGGTGTGCGTGACCCACACCAAGAAGGTCACGAGCTCGAACCTCTATAAGTCGGGCGCCTCGGGCATCAAGGTGTACGCCACGGCATCCGGCAAGTACTACCACACCAGCAAGAGCTGCGCGGGCGCGGGCGCTTCCCACGTCACGCTGGAGAAGGCGCTGAACTACGGCAAGACCGCCTGCCCGAACTGCGCCAAGGCGGCGAACAAAACGGTGTACGCCACGGCCTCCGGCAAGTACTACCACGCCAGCAAGCAGCACGCGGGCTCCGGCGCATCCGCCGGCAAGTGGGCGGTCGCGATGGCGCTGGGGAAGAAGGCCTGCCCGGTGTGCATCGGCGGCTCCGAGGCCTACGAGGAGTCCGACGTCAAGTATCCCGCCAGTGGCGATACCCGCGTCTACATCGACACCGGGAGCACGCGCTTCTACTACCACAAGTCCTCCCACTGCGGGGACGGCGGGCTCTCCGGCGGCACGGCTGTGACCCTGGACTTCGCCCTCAGCTGGGGCTTCAAGGCCTGCCCCTACTGCAACCCGCCCACATCCCGCAAGTAGCGCGGAGATTCAAATCACCCCCTCCAAGCCGTCGCATCGAGTTGCGGCGGCTTTTTCCGGCACAATTGTCAACCATAATTAAAATAATAGTTGACAATCGGAGCGAAGTGTGCTATCATCGATGCAAGAGGTGAGCTTATGCAACATGTGGGACGGAACGAAAAGGTACTGTTTCTCGCGCAGAGCGCCGTGTTCGCGGCGGTGATCTGCGTGCTTTCTCCGCTGGCGATCCCGATCGGGCCGGTTCCGATCACGCTGGGCGCGTTCGCGGTGATGCTGACCGGCGCGGTGCTGGACTGGAAGCGCGCGGGCGCGGCGGTGCTGGCGTACATACTGCTGGGCGCAATCGGGCTGCCGGTGTTCTCCGGCGGCAAGGGCGGCTTCGGTGTGATCGCCGGGCCCACGGGCGGCTACATCTGGGCCTATCTGCCGATGGCGATGATCATCGCGGCGCTGGGCGGCGGGCCCCGGGAGCGCGAGCTGGCCGAGGACGCGCGGACCTTCGCGGCGTGCGTGCTCTCCACGGCGGTGCTCTACCTGCTGGGAACGCTCCAGTTCACGCTGGTGGCGAACAGCGATTGGGCCCACGCGCTGACGGTATGCGTCTATCCCTTCATCCCCTTCGATCTGGGCAAGGCGGTCTGCGCCACGCTGCTGGGCGTGCGCATTCGCCGCAGGCTTCGGTCGGCGGGTCTGATGTGAGGGATCGAAAAACTATGCTGAAAGCGTCCCCGGCGCGCCTTCCCCCAGAGGCCCCGGGGGCGAACCTTTGCCCCCTGCGGGCGCGACCGGACGGAACGGAGGCTGGCGGAATGTACGATGCGGTGATCCTCGGCGCGGGCCCGGCGGGCTGCGCCGCCGCGAGGTTGCTGGCGGAGAGGGGACTGCGGGCGCTGCTGCTGGAGCGGTGCAAACTGCCGCGCTACAAGTCCTGCTCGGGGCAGCTGATCGCGAAGTCGCTGCGGCTGGCGCGGGCGTACTTCGGCGCGGAGGTTCCCGAATCCGTGACCTGCGCCCCGGCGGAGAACCTGGGCACGGTGCTCTATGACGAGCACGGCCGGGAGCTGCGCTTCGAGCAGCGCGGCCTGAACGTATGGCGCGGCGCGTTCGACGGCTGGCTGGCGGAGCGCGCGGCCGAGGCGGGCGCGGAGCTGCGCCCCGGCGCGCGGGCGCTGGCCGTTGCGGAGGAGGGCGGCATCGTCGCCGTTCGCCTGAAGGGGGAGGGGGAGCCCGTGCGCGCCCGCTGGCTGATCGACTGCTCGGGCGCGGTCGGGGGCCCGCGAGGGCGCGGCGGGGCGGATTCCGCCGCGCGGCCGAACGGAGGCTTCATCGCCACGCGCCAGAGCTTCAACCGGGGGAGCATCGACCTCGACCCGCGCTACTTCTACGCCTGGCTGCAGCCGGAGCTCTCCGGCTACGACGCCTGGTGCAACGTCAAGGACGGGCAGCTCGTGCTGGGCGTGGCCGCGCCTGCGGGCGTCGACCTTCGCCCGTACCATGCGCGCTTTCTGGATTTCCTGCGCCGGGCGCACGGGCTGCGCATCGAGGAGGAGCTCTGGATCGACCGCTGGGCGCTGCCGGAGGTCCGCCCGGGCTGCGCCGTGAATCTGGGCGCGGGTCGGGCGCTGCGGGCGGGGGAGGTGGCGGGCTTCCTCAACCCGATGGGCGAGGGCGTCAGCGCGGCGCTGGAGAGCGGACACCTCGCGGCGGAGGCCATCCTCGCGCGCTTCGACGATCCGGCGGGCGCCCTGGCGGCGTACGGGAGCGCGGTCGAGCCGCTGCGGGCCTACATGCGGCGGCAGTGGAGCCTGGTGGCCGGAATGTCGGAGAGGTTCGCCCGGATGCGGCGCTAGCCCGACGCCGAACCGCCGCGAATGCGAAGCACAGAGGCGCCGCCCCGGCAGATGCCGGGGCGGCGCGAATCGTCGCGGGGCGGCGCGCCTCACTCTTCGCCGCCGAGGCGGACTGTGAAGCAATCCTCGGGCCTCGCCAGCTCCGCCATGCGCTGGTAGTAGTCGAAGGAGCTCTCGCCCTCCGCGCGCTCCAGCCTGCGGGTGGGGACGAAGGTCACATGCTCGGGAATCTCTGCCGCCGGGCCGCCGTCGCATTCGACGCGGATGCACAGCGGCTCGCCCGCTTCCCGGGTCTCGTCGTTCGCGCTGGCGCTCATGCCCAGGCCGAGTTCGACGTTCATCACCTTGCCCTCGGGATCGACCAGCAGATACGTCCAGCCGTCCGACCAGAAGCCGTCGAAGCGGAGGCCGGATTCGTCCTTCGGGTAGATGTCGTAGCGCAGCACGGTGGAAGCCACGTCCATCGAGAATTCGCGGATCGCGACCCTGCGGTCCGGCAGCTCGAATTCGCATTCGCCGAGGCTCACCCCCTTCGCCGGGTCGCTGGTCTGCGCCGGGAGCTCGACCGTGACGCTCAGCTCCGTCAGCGGCTCCATCAGGCCGCTGTCCGCCAGCGCTCGGGCGTCGAGGTCGCGCAGGAATTCGTCGGCGTCGTCCCGCTCGTAATCGAATTCCGCATAGCGCTTCTCCCGCGCCGCCTCGTAGGTGGGGTAGCCCTCCACGCTGCACAGGCCCCGCGCGTCCACGGCGATTTCGCCGCGCCCGGCCATTGTCAGCAGGGCGCTCCGGTCGCCGTCCTCGGGATAGCGGAGCTCGTCGATGTCCTCCGCCTCCACCGGCTTCAGCTTCGACGTGAACGCCTGGATGCGCACCGTCGCCGTCACCGGGACGCCGGGCGTGCGCACGTATCCGGTTCCCATGCTGCCCGAATAGGACGGGCGCTCGGGCGTGAGCCGCACCAGCGTGGCGTCGCCGACTTCCCCGCTGGAATAGCCGCCGATGGGCCGCAGCGCCGGGTCCGCGCCGTCGTCGAAGTCATAGCTCGTCAGGTAGTACACCGGCTCCTCCCGCTCAGAGCTTACGCTCCAGGCCATGTGGAACTCGTTTCCGTCCATCAGGTATTCGGTGATCGCCAGGGTGAGCCCCTGGTCGCTGGCGCTTTCTCCGCCGTGAATCACGGCCTCCCGGGCCGCCTCGGTGGGCTCGCCGTAGACGAACAGATTGTCCAGTATGCCCGAGCGGATCGTCGCCGCCAGGGCGGCGCCCGCCAACAGTACGAACAGAATCGCCGCGATCAGCAGGGTCGATGCCCTGCGCGTCGCCCGCTTGCTCAGCTTCATGCGCATCTCCATCGCCTTCCTTTCCGTCTCCGCGACCAGCGCCGGGCTCGGGACGATCGGCGCAAACGCGCGCTTGTACTCCTCGCGGATGTTCATTCGCCGTCCCTCCCTTCGCCCAGGTGCTTCCGCAACAGCGCCCGCCCCCGGCTGAGCCGGGAGCGCACCGTGCCGGGCGGCATGCCCAGCGCGGCCGCGATCTCCTCCGCTTGCATGTCCTCAAAGTAGTACAGGTGAATCACCGTCCGGTAGCGCGCCGGGAGCCCGTCCAGCGCGTCCGCCAGCCGCTCCGCGGCGGGGCTCGCGCCCGGCTCCGCCCGATCCGGCAGCAGCGACATGTCCGAAGTTACCGCGCGCCTTCGCCATGCGCTGCGAAGGAGGGAGACCGAAAGGTTGGCCGTGACGCGGATCAGCCAGGCCCTCTGGCTCTCGGGGGATTCCAGCTCGCCGCAGTGCGCGGCGAAGCGCAGGAAGACCTCCTGATAGATGTCCTCGGCGTCAGAGCGATTGCGCGTGCGGGCATAGGCCAGCCGGTACACCATGTCGGAGTGCCGCGCCATCGCCTCCCGCAGGGAATCGCCCTCATGCGCTTCGTTCATTTCTCGTCCCTCCTTCACTCTAAAGACGCGGCTTGCGGGTGAATCGCTGCATTCCGGAGAGGTTTTCACAAAAAAAAGCGAACCGGAGGTTCCGGTTCGCGTGGGTTTGGACGGGCTATGTGCTCCTTCGCACCTGGCGGCGGAGCTCCTCCAGGCTTTCGCCCTCCCTTCGCTCGCGCAGGGCCAGCACGAAGCGGCCGTTGTCGTGGGTGTACTCGCAGGTGACCAGCAGCAGCAGGTGGTCGCCGTACACCACGTCCAGCGGACAGCCCCAGCTCGACAGCGTGCGCAGCGAGCGCACGAAGAGCTCGAAGCCCGGCCCGTCCAGGTCGAACAGCCGCAGGTTCATGTAGCGCTCGCTGTCCGAACCGGCGGTGACCGTCAGCGCCGCGAAGGGCGCGTAGAGGCGGTTTTCGTAGATGGTGTCGAAGCGCACCAGCGGATGCTCCCGGAGGAAGTCGAGCTCCTCGTACTGGGCCAGCGGCCGGAACATGGTGCCGTTCTTCATGTTGTGGCCGTAGATGAGCAGGCAGTCGTCCTCGGGCACCAGCAGGTTCGCGCCGTCCAGGAACAGCGTGCCGCCGATGCTCTCCTCCCCGTCGAAGCTGTGGGTCAGGTAGAATTCGTTGTCGTTGGGCCGCTGGGCCACGGGCAGCGAGAGCAGGTTCGGGATGGTCAGGAAGCCCACCGTCTCCGGGTTGAGCTCCATAAGCTTCGCGAAGCTGTGCTGCACCGGCGGGGGCGTCTCCAGCGCGTAGACCGCCGTGTTTTCGTCCGCCGTGGCGCGGGGCGTGATCGTGGCGTCCACCGGAACGGCCTGCGTGGACCGGAGCGTGGGCGACGGGGAGGGGCTGGGCGTGGGCGGCGGGGAGGATGTCCGCGCAGGGGAGGGCACCGGCGTGGAGCCGGGCGTCTGCGTGGGGCCGGGCATCTGCGTGGGGCCGGATGTCTGCGTGGAGACGGGTGTCCGGGTGGGGCCGGGCGATGCCGTCGCGGCGGCGCTTGCGGTCGATCGCCGGACGAGCGCCGCGATCGAGGCGGCGGGGGCCCGGGTGACCAGCGGCGTCTGCTCCGGCGCGAAGTCCGGCGCGTAGGTGGGCGTCGGATCGGCGTCGAGCTCCGGAAGCTCGTAGAGGGCGCTGTAGTCCTCGTTGCGCCGCAGGATCTTTCGTCGGTTGCGCTCGTAGTGGAACACGTAGGCGGCGCTCAGCAGCATCACCAGGGCGCACACCAGCGCCACCAGCCGCCGCAGCGGCTTGCGCCCGCGCCTTCGCCTTGCCGACTTTCCCATGCGCCGCCTCCCGTTCGATTCTAACCAATATTATAAGCCCTGCCGCCGCCGATTGCAAGGGCTGGAAGGCTTTGCATACCGCCGGAGGGGACTTCATAAGGTTGAGGTGAGGGTGGAAACCCTTCAGGGTTCCAGGCCGCATATTGCGGGCCGCCGCGCGAGCGCGGCGCCGCGGAAGCATTGGGAGGCGTGTTCCATGGATCAAAATGCACTTTACAGCGATATCGCGGGGCGCTGCGACGGCGACATCTACATCGGCGTCGTCGGCCCCGTCCGCACGGGCAAATCCAGCTTCATCAAGCGGTTCATGGAGCTGATGGTTCTGCCCAACATGGAGGACGAAGGCGTGCGCGCCCGGGCGCTGGACGAGCTGCCCCAGAGCGGCGCGGGCAAGACCGTGATGACCAACCAGCCGAAGTTCGTGCCCAACGAGGCGGTGGAGATCCAGCTCAGGGACGCCTCCACGGCCCGGGTGCGGCTGGTGGACTGCGTGGGCTACCTGATTCCCGGCGCGCTGGGCACCAGCGAGGATGACGCCGCGCGGATGGTGCGCACGCCCTGGTACGACCACGACATCCCCTTCGAGGAGGCGGCGGAGATCGGCACCCGCAAGGTCATCGCCGACCACTCCACCATCGGCATCGTCGTGACCACCGACGGCAGCATCGTCGAGCTTCCCCGCTCGGCCTACGAGGAGGCCGAGGAGCGGTGCGTCAGCGAGCTGCGGGCGCTGGGCAAGCCCTTCATCGTGGCGCTCAACAGCACCCACCCGAAGGACGCCGTCACCCGCACGCTGGCGAACAAGCTGCAGGACAAGTACGCCGTGCCGGTGCTCGCCACGGACATCCAGAACATGGGCGAGGAGGACGTGGGGAAGCTGATGGAGAGCCTGCTCTTCGAGTTCCCGCTGCGGGAGATTCGCATCGGCGCGCCCGCGTGGCTGACCTCGCTGGACGGCGAGCACTGGCTGGGCAAGTCCATACTGGAATCCATCCGCGCCGCGGCGGAGCGCATGCGCAAGGTGCGCGACCACAAGCAGCTGGTGGCGGCGCTCTCCGAAAACGAGTACGCCGAGGACGCCACGCTGCACGACATCGAGCTCAACCGGGGCAAGGTGGACTACCGGCTCAACGTCAAGGACGGGCTGTTCTACAAGATCCTCGGCGAGGCCAGCGGCCAGGAGATCGAGGACGAGGAGCACCTGTTCGAGTTGATGAAGAAGCTGGTGCGCGAGAGCCGCGCCTACGAGAAGGTGGCCGGCGCGCTGGAGAGCGTGCAGCGCTGCGGCTACGGCGTGGTGCTCCCGGCCGTCGAGGAGCTGGAGCTCAGCGAGCCGGAGGTGGCGAAGGAGGGCGCGCACTACGGCGTGAAGCTCAGCGCCAACGCGCCGTCGCTGCACATGATTCGCGTGGACCTGAAGACGAACGTCAGCCCCATCGTCGGCACCGAGAAGCAGTCCCAGGAGCTGGTGGAGCACCTGGCCGAGGAGTACAAGAGCGACCCTGGCAGCGTCTGGGCCACGGAGGTCTTCGGCAAGCCCCTGCGCGACCTGGTGCGCGACGAGATGAACATGAAGCTCACCCGCCTGCCCGACGACGCCCGCGCCAAGCTCCGCGAGTCCATGGGCAAGATCATCAACGAGGGCACCGGGGGAATGATCTGCATACTGCTGTAGCCGGCAGTGCCGGCGGCCACCTAACGACGGACTCCCGGCCCCATAGATTCAAGGGCCGGGAGTCCTGCGTTCTGCTTCTGATGGATGCCACGTGTAGAGCGGCGCATCTGTCGCCGTAGATCAGAGCGACAGATGCGCCGCGGGCGGCTATTGCGCTTCTCCCTTCAAGTACGCCAGTATCTCCGCAGCGTTGGTGTCGGGCTTGACCTTGGGCATGACCTTTTCGATTTTGCCGTCCGCGCCGATCACGTAGGTCGTGCGGACGACGCCCATGCTGACCTTGCCGTAGAGCTTCTTCTCCTGCCACACGCCGTAGGCCTGTATGGCG
Source organism: uncultured Clostridia bacterium (assembly GCA_947600345.1). Lineage (GTDB taxonomy): Bacteria > Bacillota > Clostridia > Christensenellales > Aristaeellaceae > SFTH01. Next base: position 8,957 of record CANQGC010000016.1, on the reverse strand, counting down.
GTGAGCTCCGGATCGGAGAGCAGCACGAAGGGCAGGCCGTACTTCTGGGCGAACTTCGCGTGGGAGGCGGCGGAGTCCTTGCTGACGCCGATCACGACGGCGTCGAGCTCCCGGAAGCCCTCGTAGGCCGCCGCGAAGGCGCAGGCCTGCCGGGTGCAGCCGGGGGTGTTGTCCTTGGGATAGAAGTAGAGCACGACGCGCTTCCCCGCGAAGTCGTGCAGGCTGACGGCATTCCCGTCCTTGTCAGAGAGCGTAAAGTCCGGAGCAACGGAACCGATCTCGAGCAGCATGGGGGATTCCTCCTTCTCACTGCAATTCATGACCAACCGAAAGTAGGGCTACGAATTCTCCTTCAATAGCTTTACTTGCTAAGAATACTTTATGCTTTATCCGATTAAGCACAGGATTAACTATTCCACATAGTCTAAGTAGAATAGAAGCTCTCCGCTGCTGCTGAATTGTGTGTTGCCATAGAACGTATACGTTGAGCCTATTTCGATATTTATCGGCGCATTTTCAAAGCCCTGTGTGACGGTGATTTTGTTCCCATCTTCAAGCTCTACAGTAGCAAGTTTACATTGATATACACCAAAGGAATTCTCATACTGTCCGCTTTGGTAGTCAAGGACTTTTCCGGCAATCATGTATTTGCTGCCTGAGTTTAATTGCAGATTTAGATCGGCATATGTGGCTGCTGAGTATTTGGTCTTATCGATACTGCTTTTGTATTCCTCCATATTCGTAACAGTTAGGATCGTTGCATAGATCGGTGTCGGCTCAAATGCAAAGGCATAGTCGCCGATATATGTAACATATGAATAATTGTCTTCATCATATGAAGCAACAACATCATTTACAAGATCATCAAAATCATTTTCCCCCTGCATTTCACCGACGGCACGCGCAACAGCGATTGCTGTAGATTTTATCAATGCAGGAGCACAAACTTCGGCCATTCCGTAAATAGACGATTTTTGAAACTCAATACTAAGGCTTTGCTTGCCCTTTTCAGATAGTATTATCGCAGTTCCGTTCATATCGGATGCCTCGTCATAGACAAGCTCCATTTTATATTGTTCACCAACCCATTCTTGAATCGAGCCTTGCACGGTATATTCATCTTGTGCTTCGTGCGCTTTGCAATAATCATATACTGTGTTAAGAATCTCGGGAATCGGCCTGGGTGTTGGCGTGGGCACCGCGGTTGGTTCAGGGGTCGCGGTTGGTGTCGAAGTAGGAGCTTGAGTTTGAGTAGCAGCAGGTGACCCTGTGCAAGCGGTTAATACTACTACGAGTGCTAATATGAGTACGGTGATGCTAGCGCGTTTCTTGAACATGGGGATTCCCCCTGTTCGCTTAATTGATTCACAAGAACTTTTGCCATTTTTGAGAATCATATGCTGATTATAACACTATAGCATTCTAAATGCAAGAAACGAAACAATGATGAGGTTACTACCAAGGGGAGGCACATTATCGCATTATATAAAACGGATACAGCGCCGAGCAGGTATTGCTCGGCGCTGTTTGATGATCCATCCGGGACTCGAACCCGGGGCCCTCTGATTAAAAGTCAGATGCTCTACCGACTGAGCTAATGGATCAGGTTGGCTGGGGCGGCTGGGGTCGAACCAGCGAATGCCAGAGTCAAAGTCTGGTGCCTTACCGCTTGGCTACGCCCCAATATAGCAAAGCCGCGGCCGCTGCGGGCGCGAGATACGACGTTCACCCGGCGAAGCGCGTCCGCGGTCTGATAGACATTTAGGCGGCAGAGCCGCCTAAAGAGGGTGGGTGAAGAGACTCGAACTCTCGGCCTCCAGGGCCACAACCTGGCACTCTAACCAACTGAGCTACACCCACCATAACTGGCGCGCCAGAAGGGATTCGAACCCCTGACCCACGGCTTAGAAGGCCGTTGCTCTATCCGGCTGAGCTACTGGCGCAAAAGACGTGCGAAGGGAACACCCTACCGACGAGTCATAATTATAGCACGTTCCGCCGCTTTTGTCTATACTTTTTAGCAAAGAAACGCATTTATTTAACGTTGAAACTGTGTTATACTGAAGCCATGAAGAGGATAGTTCTGCTCCTTGCCTGCCTGGTGCTGTTCGTGGGAAGCGCCCATGCGGCCGTTGCCGTTCGAACGGATGAGACGGCCGCGCTGCTGCGCGAGGACGGCGCAGAGATCGTGCCCCAGGGCGTCTACGAGGACATCGTGCCCCTGGGCGAGGATCTGTTCGCCGCCACGGAGGACGGCGAGCATTACGCGCTGCTGGACGGCGGCGGCGCGCGGCTCAGCGATGCCCGCTACGAGGAGCTTCGGCTGGCGGACGGCGCGCTGACGGCGCTGCGCGACGGAGGCTGGGGCCTCCTCGGCCGCGACGGCGCGGAGCGAAGCGCGTTCGCCTACAGCGGCATCGTGCCCACCGGCCGGGGCGGCTGCTGGGGATTGCGCGCCGGGGAGGAGCTCCTGGATTTGTTCATACTGGATGCGGACGGCGGCGCGCACAGCAGCGGCCTGCGGGTGCGGCGCTGGGGCGAGCCGGGCGAGGGCTTGCTGCCCGTGATGAGCGAGGATGGCCTCTGGGGCTACTGCGACGCCGGGGGCGGCATGGCGATTCCCGCGCGCTACGAGTGGGCGGGGGGCTTTGCCTCCGGCTGCGCCGCGGTGGCCGAGGGCGGGCGCTACGGCGCGATCGACCGGAGCGGCGCCTGGATCGTCCCCGCGGAGTGGGACTTTTTGACGGTCACCCCGGAGGGCATCCTGCTGCTCGCCGGCGAGGGGGGCGTGCAGGTGCGCTCCGCGAGCGGAGAAATCCTCGCCGAATATCCGGGCGAGGGCGCGTGGATCGCGCAGGTGGGCGCGGGATACGCCGTCGGGGATGAGGAATCCCTGCGGGTGTTCGATGCCTCGGGGGCGCAGATCGATGCGCTGCCGCCGGACGCGTCGGTATCCGAGGGCATCGCCGGCCAGCTGATCGTGTCCGAGGGCATCTGGGGCGAGCGCTGCGTGCGGATACTGGGCACGAGCGGCGATTACCAAAATCTCTTCCCGCTGGGCACGGCGGAGGGGGAGCCGGTCTATGCCTGCATGGAGGCCCGCTCCGCCTACTACCAGAGCGACCTTCTAGGGGAGGTGCAGGTCTCGGTGGACATGGACTCCGCCCGCTACGGCCTCGTGGATGGATCGGGGGAGCCGCTGCCGCCGAGGGGCTACCTATCGGTGCAGTATCTCTCGGACGATCGCTTCCTGGTGCAGTCTGAATCCCAGTATCGCATGATCAACTCCTGGGGCAAGGTCTACTGGCGCAGCAACGGCGCTATGCGAACTGTAGAGCCCAGGTTCTGAGCAGGCTTCGGATCGCCGCGGCGAAGCTCCAGGCCTCCACGGCGCCCACGGCGATCAGCTCGCAGCTGTCCACGGTTTCGCCGTTGCTCAACAGCTTCGCGCTTCCGACCACCTGCCCCTCGCGCACCGGCGCGCTGAGGGGAAAGGTTTCGATCTCCACCTTCACCCTGCCGCCGGTTTCCACGGCTCCGGAGAGGCTCTGCGCCGCCACCGCGCGCACGCTCGAGCGCTCGCCGCCGATCACCTCCACCTGCGCGGCCTCCTGCCCGGCCTCCAGCGCGCGCTCCATGCGAAAGTGCTCGAAGCCGTAGTCCAGCATGCTCGCTGCCGTGTCGAACCAGCTGTAGCAGTTGAGCACCGCGCCGATCAGCTCCAGGCCGTCGCGCTTCGCCGAGAACACCAGGCAGCGCCCGGCCTTGTTCGTGAAGCCCGTCTTGCCGCCGGTCGCGCCCTCGTAGGTGGAGAGCAGCTTGTTCTTGTTCTCCAGCACGCGGCTGTACTCGTTGCCCACCCAGGGGATGATCTTGCGCTGAGTACCGGTGATGGTGCGGAAGTCCGCATTCTTCAGCGCCTCCCGCATGATGCGCGCCAGGCCCAGCGCGGACGCCTTGTGGCCCTCGGCGTCCAGGCCGTGGGGGTTGACGAAGTGGGCGTCCGCACCCAGCTCCGCGGCCCGGGCGTTGGCCATCTCCGCGAACTTCGGCACGCTCCCGGCCACGTGCTCGGCGATGGCCACGGCGGCGTCGTTGCCGCTGCGCAGCATCAGGCCGTAGAGCATCTGCTCCATGGTCAGCGTCTCGCCCTCGGACAGGTAGATGGACGTGCCGGTCACGCCGTAGGCGTTGGGCCCGGCGGTGACCTGTTCGTCCAGCTCGCAGTTCTCCAGCGCCAGCAGCGCCGTCATGATCTTCGTGCAGGAGGCTTCCGGGAACATCTCGTCCGCGTTCTGGGCGAAGAGGATCCGCCCGCTGTCGCCGTCGATGAGCACCGCGCCCTTCGCGGCCACGGTCAGCGCCTCCGAGCCCCTCGCCAGGGGACAGAATCCGATCAACCCCGCCAACACCAGCAATATGAATCTGCGCATAGAAAAATCCTCCGACCTTCCTGTCGGAGGATTCTATGCGCGCTGCGCCGGGATTATGGCTCGTCCGCCTCATCCCCGGCCGCGCCCAGCAGACACTCGCAGCCCATCTGGTAGGCCGAGGCGAACACGGCGCAGTCCAGCGCCGGGGAGAGCTCGCCCCTCCGGCCGAGCATCTCCCGTATGGATTCGGCCTGGCGCTCGCAGAAGCGGTCGTAGAGCGCGCGCACCTCGTCCTCGTCCCCGGCGCGGAGCATATCGCGAATGTCCTCCATCATGCACACCCGCTTGAGCGCCACGATCATGAACAGCAGCGCGATCTGCATCCGGCTGTACTTCTTGCCCGCCGGGCGGGGGATGAGCTTGTTCTTGACGTAGTTGTTGATCATCGGCGCGGAGAGGTAGCGCCGGGTGGAATCGCCGTAGAGCGGCTCGTAGGCGCGGGTGATGAAGGTGATGACCTGGTCCATGTACAGCCCCAGGTCGGGAATCTGCTCCCAGGGCACGGGCCGGTACTGCCCGATCCGCCCGTATGCCCGCTCCATCGCCTTGTCCATGCCAAACCCTCCCGAAGAAATTATAGCACATTTCTCGCGATTTGCCAACAGAGGTATTGACAAAGCAAGAGAAATGATGTAATCTGGTTTTGAAAACCAGATTATCTGGACAACATGGATGGTATTGTGCGCTGTCGATGAAATAATCGCGAAGAATTTGGAGGATATGAATATGAAAGTTGAAGGATTGAGCGTCTGGGGCGATTCCATCGCCAAGGGCGTGGTGTACGACGAATCGCGCGGGCGCTACGCCGTCTGCCGGGAGAACTGCCTGACGCGGTTGAGCCGGGAGCAAGGAATTCCCGTGGAGAACCACTCGGTGATGGGCCAGACCAGCGAAGCGGGCCTGGAGCGCATGTGCGCGGGCGGCCTGAAGCCGGGCTGGGCGGCGGTGATCGAGTACGGCGGCAACGACTGCGACCTGGACTGGAAGGCGGTTTCGGAGCATCCGGAGGAGATGCAGTACGGCAAGGTGCCGGTGGAGCGCTTCAGCGAAAACCTGAAGCAGATGGTGCGCCGGGCGCGGGAGGCGGGGATGCTTCCGGTGCTGGTGACGCCGCCGCCGCTGATCGCCCAGCGGTACTACGACTGGATCTGCCGGGGCCTGAACCGGGAGAACATACTGCGCTATCTGGGGGATGTGGAGCACATCTACCGCTGGCAGGACAACTACGCGCAGCACGTGCGCAAGCTGGCGAGGGAGCTGGGCGTGCGCCTGGTGGACATCCGGGAGAAGCTGCTGGCGGCGGGCAAGCTGCCGGAGCTGATGTGCGTGGATGGCATCCACCCCAACGCCAGGGGCCACGAGCTGCTCTACCGCGCGGTTGTGCCGATGCTGGGTTGAAAATAGGTATAGCAAAGAAGCGCGCTTCGGGGGTGCCCGGGGCGCGCTCTTTCGCGAAAATGATGGATTAGATAACGGATACTTATAATAATTAACAGACATGTAACGAATTGGAGGTGCAGGTATGCTATAATCAAAAACAGTATAAAGACCTTTAATAGGTCGTTATGGAGGTATGGAGGATGAAACTTTGGAAAAGGGCGATGGCGCTGTGGATGATCGCGGCGCTGCTGCTCGGATGCCTGGGCCTTGCGGAGGACATGCCGCAGGAGGCGCCGGCAGAGGTAGAGGAAGCCATCGAAGCGGCGAGCGAGGAGCTGGTCGAGGAAGCGATCGAGGCTCCCGCCGGGGAAGTGGTTGAGGAGCTGGTCGAGGAAGCGATCGAGGTTCCCGTCGAGGATGCGGTTGAGGAGCCGTTTGTGGAGCCGGAGGACGTTCCAACTGCTGAGCCGGACGAGGCGCCGGCCGAGCCGACAGAGCCGGGCGATGCGGCCGCGGAGGAGCCGGGCGATGCGGACGAGTGGCCGGTGATGCTGGAGCAGCTGGACGCCGGGGAGCCGGTTGAAGACGAGGATTACGAGGATTACAACATAGACGAAGACGGCGTGCTGACCTCATACTGGGGCGAAGGCAAAAGCTTTGTGGTGCCGGATGGCGTTACGGCCATCGGAACGGGCGCATTCGAAAAGTGCCGGTTCCTGGAGAGCGTGAAGCTGCCCGCCAGCTTGACGAGCATCGAGCTCAGCGCGTTTAGTGGATGCACGTCCCTGAAGAGCATGACGCTGGCGAAGGGTTTGCAGACCATCGGAGATTTTGCGTTCTCAGGATGCACGAGCTTGAAGAGCTTGACGCTGCCGGAGGGCTTGGAGTCCATCGGATATGAAGCGTTCTCGGACTGCACGAGCCTGAAGAGCGTGAAGCTGCCCGCCAGCCTGACGAGGATCGGGCGCGGCGCGTTTCGCAATGCGGGGCTGACCGCGCTCACGGTTCCGGGCAAAGGCGTGCGGATTTACGGGGAAGCGTTCGCGAGTTGCAGGGCGCTGAAAAAAGTGAAGTTCACGGGAACCGTGGAGCACATGGGCGGCGAGGACGAGGATGACGAAGAAGCCTATGGAATTGGCGGCGTATTCTCCGAATGTGAGAGCCTTAGCGACATTCGCTGGCCGGACGGTGTGAGCGAGATCCCGAGCGATACGTTCTACAATTGCAAAAGCCTGAAGAATTTCACCATACCGGATACGGTTGTGAAGATCGGGGAAAATGCGTTCTGCTGTAGCGGCCTGCGGAAGCTGACCGTTCCCGGATCGGTGGAGGAGATCGAATCGTGGGCGTTCGAGGGATGCAGCGCGCTGGCCTCCATCAAGCTTTCGGAGGGCCTGACGAGCATCGGCTTTCAGGCGTTTTCCGGCACATCCTTTAAGAGCATCACGCTGCCCGAGAGCCTCGTCAATATCGATGAGGGAGCGCTTTACGGCCTGAGCCCCGACGTGGTGCTGACCATCCCGAAGGGCTCCCCGGCGGAGGAGATGTGCAAGGACCTGCTGTATCACTACGTCTACAGCGACGGAGAATCTCCCATTTGGCTGACCTTCCCCAACCGGCTGGAGATGTACGAGGGTCAGACGCTGACGAAGAAGGCGAAGTCCAAGGCGAAGGGCGATTCCTTTACCTACGAGAGCTTCGACGAGGACGTTGTGACGGTCGACAGCAAGGGCAAGCTCACCGCGGTGGCGGTCGGCGAGACGATCATCGAGGTCAAAGGGAAAAAGAGCGGCGGTACGGCGCGGTGCGCCGTGGACGTGCTGCCCGCCGTCGAGGATATACTTCTGACCTCGAACGATTGGGAGGACGAATACGATTACGGGACGGACGAATACAAGCGGGTTAGCAGCGTTACGCTGGCCATCGGCGAATCCATCGAAGTGTTGCCCAAGTATAAGGCAGAGTATTTGGATGAGGAGGGCGATCCCTATGAGGAGTATTTGGCCAGCGGCGCGCTTGCCAATATGACGTACAGCCTGAGCAAGAAGGGCGTCGTGGACGTGGTGCGCGGCATCGATTATTGGGATTACAATTCCGGCGACGATGCTCCGGAGTATTACAAGGACGCCTGCCGGATCACGGCGAAGAAGGCGGGCTCGACCAAGATTACGTTCAAGACCTGCAACGGCAAGAAGGCGAGTCTCAAGATTACGGTGAAAAAGGCGCCCAAGAAGGTTTCGTTGCCGAAGGAGATCGTCATGGCCGTGGGCCAGACGAAGCCCCTGAAGGCCACGCTGACCAAGGGAAGCTACAGCGTGCTGGAGTGGCATGCCGACTTTGAAGAGTATCTAGACGAAGGACTCTCCCTGGAGAAGGTCCAGGGCAGTTGGGATACCGTGGAACTGAGCGCGAAAGAAGAGGGCTTGTTTTGCGTCACGGTTCGAACACTCAATGGCTTGAGCGCGAAGTGCGATGTGATCGTGCGGCCCGAGCCCACGGAGCTATACGTGCCCGACGAGCTATTGCTGGGCCAAAATGAGAGCTACACGCTCGAGCCCGAGGTAGACGAGGACATCCCGATCGAATTCTACTTTGATTGCGACGATCCGTCCGTCGCGACGGTGGACGGGAAGGGCAAGATCACAGCAAAGAGCATCGGCAAAGCGGAGATTACCGTCACGACGGACTGCGGCAATCTGGAAGAGAGCGTTCATCTGATCGTAAAGGCCGCTCCCACGAGCGTAATGGTGGCGGACGGCTCCGGAAAGCTCTCGTCGAAGTTCACGGAAAAGATGGTCGTGAGGGAGGTATACAGTTTCACGCCGGTGCTTTCGGAGAATTCCAGCTCGCGGCTGACGGTGAAATCCAGCAAGCCATCCGTCGCCACGGTGTATCCCGATCCGGATGTGCCCGGTAATTACGTGGTGGAGACCTTCAGGAAGGGCACCGCCAAGATCACGATCCAGACATTTAACAAGAAAAAGGCGACGATTACCGTAAAAGTGAGCTGACCGACGGAACTGAGAAGGCGCGCCCCTGGCAGATGGTGCCGGGGCGCGCGCTTGTGTTGGTAGCCGAAAAGGCGATAAGCAACCCCCAGTTCAACTGGGGGTGAAAAAAACTTATAGGAAAAATGAACCTCCT
>CANQGC010000015.1 GCA_947600345.1 uncultured Clostridia bacterium | reverse complement strand
CACGTCCTCGGCGGCCACGCGGCCGCGGATGCGGTCCTCCAGCGTCTCGATGATGTCGCCGGGCTCGCCGATGTCCTGCACCTTCATGCCGCGCACGCGCTCGCCGCGGTTGGCGAAGCAGTCCACCTCGCGGATGATGTTCTCCTGGGAGACGTCCACCAGGCGGCGGGTCATGTAGCCCGAGTCGGCGGTCTTCATGGCGGTGTCGGCCAGCGACTTGCGCGAGCCGTGGGACGAGAGGAAGAACTCCAGTACCGACAGGCCCTCGCGGAAGTTCGCCTTGATGGGCAGCTCGATGATCTTGCCGGTCGGCGAGGCCATCAGGCCGCGCATGCCGGCCAGCTGGCGAATCTGGTTGGTGGAGCCTCGAGCGCCGGAGTCGGCCATCATGTTGATCGGGTTGAACTTCTCCAGGTTGGCCAGAACCTCCTGGGTGACCTTGTTGGTGGCCTCCTCCCAGATCTTGATGACGGCGGAGTAGCGCTCGCTCTCGGACATGCGGCCGCGCTTGAACTCCTTCTCGATGCGGTGCACCTGGTCCTCGGCGGCCTTCAGGATCTCCTTCTTGGCCGGGGGCACGATGATGTCCGCCACGGATACGGTCAGCGCCGCGCGGGTGGAGTACTTGTAGCCCAGCGCCTTGATGTCGTCCAGCATGCGGCTGGTGACGGTCACGCCGTGGGTGCGGTAGCAGTTATCGACGATCTTGCCCAGCTGCTTCTTGCCCACGACCTCGTCGATCTCCAGCTTGAACATGTCGTCGATGGTCTCGCGCTTCTGCATCCCCATGTCCTGGGGAATGGCCTCGTTGAAGATCACGCGGCCGATGGTGGTCTCGACGATGCGGCTGTAGGTCTCGCCGTTGATCGTCTTGGTCATGCGGATCTTGCAGGGCGCCTCCAGCGCGAGCTCGCCGGTGCCGTAGGCCATCAGCGCCTCGTCCACGTCGGTGAAGTACTTGCCGGTGCCCTTCAGGCCCTCGTGGATCATCGTCAGGTAGTAGCAGCCGAGCACCATGTCCTGCGTCGGGCAGATGACGGGCTTGCCGTCCTGAGGCTTGAGGATGTTGTGCGCCGCGAGCATGAGGAAGCGGGCCTCGGCCTGGGCCTCCATGGACAGCGGCACGTGCACAGCCATCTGGTCGCCGTCGAAGTCAGCGTTGAAGGCGGTGCAGCACAGCGGGTGGAGCTTGAGGGCCTTGCCCTCGACCAGGATCGGCTCGAAGGCCTGGATGCCCAGGCGGTGCAGCGTCGGCGCGCGGTTGAGCAGCACCGGGTGGTCGTGAATGACGCTCTCGAGCACGTCCCACACCTCGGGGCGCAGGCGCTCGACGCTCCGCTTCGCGGTCTTTACGTTCACGGCCAGGCCCTGGTTGACCAGGCGCTCGATGACGAAGGGCTTGAACAGCTCCAGCGCCATCTCCTTGGGCAGGCCGCACTGGTAGAGCTTCAGGCTCGGGCCGACCACGATGACCGAGCGGCCGGAGTAGTCCACGCGCTTGCCCAGCAGGTTCTGACGGAAGCGGCCCTGCTTGCCGCGCAGCAGGTCGGACAGGGACTTGAGCTGGCGCCCGCCCGCGCCGGTGACCGGGCGGCCTCGGCGGCCGTTGTCGATCAGCGCGTCCACGGCCTCCTGGAGCATGCGCTTCTCGTTGCGCACGATGATGTCCGGCGCGCCCATCTCCAGCATGCGCTTGAGTCGATTGTTGCGGTTGATCACGCGGCGGTAGAGGTCGTTCAAATCGGCGGTGGCGAAGCGGCCGCCGTCCAGCTGCACCATCGGGCGCAGCTCCGGCGGGATGACCGGCACCACGTCCAGGATCATCCACTCGGGCTTGTTGCCGCTCTGGCGGAAGGCCTCCACGACCTCCAGCCGCTTGATGATGCGCTGGCGCTTCTGGTTCTCGCTGTCGCGCTTGGTCTCCTTGGCGGAGATCTCGTCCAGTTCGGCGCGCAGCTCCTCGTTGAGCTTGTCCAGGTCGATGCTCAGTAGCATCTCGCGCACGGCCTCGGCGCCGATGCCCACGCGGAACTCGAAGCCGCGCTCCTCGGCCTCCTGCTTCTTCTGCTGATACTCGGCCTCGTTGAGCAGCTGGTAGAGCTGCAGGCCCGTGACGGCCTTGTCGCCCGGATCGAGCACGATGTAGCTGGCGAAGTAGAGCACCTGCTCCAGCGCGCGGGGGCTGATGTTCAGAAGGGTTCCCATCCGGGACGGGATGCCCTTGAAGTACCAGATGTGGGATACGGGCGCGGCCAGCTCGATGTGGCCCATGCGCTCGCGGCGCACCTTGGCCTTGGTGACCTCCACGCCGCACTTGTCGCAGATCACGCCCTTGAAGCGCGTGCGCTTGTACTTGCCGCAGTTGCACTCCCAGTCCTTGGTGGGCCCGAAGATGCGCTCGCAGAACAGGCCGTCGCGCTCGGGCTTGAGCGTGCGGTAGTTGATGGTCTCCGCCTTGGTCACTTCGCCGTGAGACCAGGCGCGGATCTTCTCCGGCGAGGCCAGGCCAATTTGAATGGAATCCAAATTTGTCAATTCAAACAAGGAGCTCTCTCCCTTCTCTATATAGACGCGGTGAATTCCTCCACCTGAAAGCAGCGCTGACGATTACTCGATGTCGAAGTCGTCGTCGTCCAGGCCGAGATCGTCGTCGAAGTCGATGGCGTCGAAGTCGAAGTCCTCCGCGGCGGCCTCCTCCTCCTCGGCCAGCGCCTCGGGCGTGAACTGGGGCACCAGCTCATCCTTAAACTCGCTGTCGGTGGCGTAGAGGTCGTCGTCCAGCTCGCGAATCTCGATCTCGTTCTTGTCCTTGTCGAGCACCTTGATGTCCAGGGCGATGGACTGCAGCTCCTTGATGAGCACCTTGAAGGACTCGGGCACGCCCGGATCCGGGATGTTCTCGCCCTTGACGATGGATTCGTAGGTCTTGACGCGGCCGATGGTGTCGTCGGACTTGACCGTCAGGATCTCCTGCAGCACGTGGCTCGCGCCGTAGGCCTCCAGCGCCCAGACCTCCATCTCGCCGAAGCGCTGGCCGCCGAACTGGGCCTTGCCGCCCAGAGGCTGCTGAGTCACGAGGCTGTACGGGCCGGTGGAGCGGGCGTGGATCTTGTCGTCCACCAGGTGATGCAGCTTCAGGTAGTACATATAGCCCACGGTGACGGGGTTGTCGAAGCGGTCGCCGGTGCGGCCGTCGTAGACCCACAGCTTGCCGGTGGGGTTGATGCCGATCTTCGAGAACTGGATGGTCGGCCGGCCCTTCTCGTCGTAGAGCGGCCCGTCCTCCTTCTCGGCGGCCTTCTTCAGCAGCTCGGTGATGTCCTCCTCCTGCGCGCCGTCGAAGACCGGCGTGGCCACGTGCCAGCCCAGCGCCTTGGCGGCCAGGCCCAGGTGCACCTCGAGCACCTGACCGATGTTCATGCGGCTCGGCACGCCCAGCGGGTTCAGCACGATGTCCAAAGGCGTTCCGTCGGCCAGGAAGGGCATATCCTCCTCGGGCAGCACGCGGGACACAACGCCCTTGTTGCCGTGGCGTCCGGCCATCTTGTCGCCCACCTGAATCTTTCTCTTCTGGGCGATGTAGACGCGCACCATCTGGTTGACGCCCGGGGAGAGCTCGTCGCGGTTCTCGCGGGTGAATACCTTCACGTCCACGATGATGCCGAACTCGCCGTGGGGCACGCGCAGCGAGGTATCGCGCACCTCGCGGGCCTTGTCGCCGAAGATGGCGCGCAGCAGGCGCTCCTCGGCGGTGAGCTCCGTCTCGCCCTTGGGCGTGACCTTGCCCACCAGGATGTCATTGGCGCGCACCTCCGCGCCGATGCGGATGATGCCGCGCTCGTCCAGATCCCGCAGCGCGTCCTCGCCGACGCCGGGGATGTCGCGGGTGATCTCCTCCGGGCCGAGCTTGGTGTCGCGGGCCTCGGACTCGTATTCCTCGATGTGGATCGAGGTGTACATATCTTCCTTCACGAGGCGCTCAGAGAGCAATACGGCGTCCTCGTAGTTGTAGCCCTCCCAGGTCATGAAGCCGATCAGCGCGTTGCGGCCCAGCGAGATCTCGCCGTGGTCGGTGGACGGGCCGTCCGCGATGGGCTGGCGCCTCTCCACATGCTCGCCCTCGCTGACGATGGGATGCTGGTTGATGCAGGTGCCCTGGTTGGAGCGGGCGAACTTCTGCAGGTGGTACAGGTGCTCCACGCCCTCTTCGTCGCGGATGACGATCTCGTCGGCGGTCACGCGGGTGACGGTGCCGGCCTCCCGGGCCAGCAGCACCACGCCGGAGTCGCAGGCGGCCTTGTACTCGATGCCGGTGCCGACCAGCGGCGCCTCGGGCACGAGCAGCGGCACGGCCTGGCGCTGCATGTTGGAGCCCATCAGCGCGCGGTTGGCGTCGTCGTTCTCCAGGAAGGGGATCATGCCGGTGGCCACGGAGATCAGCTGCCGGGGGGATACGTCCACGTAGTCGACCATGCCCTTCTCGACCTCGATGGTCTCGTCGCGGCGGCGCACGGTGACGCGCTCGTTGATGAAGCGGCCCTCCTCGTCCAGCGGCTCGGTGGCCTGGGCGATGATGTACTGGTCCTCCTCGTCGGCGGTCATGTAGTCGATCTGCTCGGTCACGACGCCGGTGGCCTTGTCCACCTTGCGGTAGGGGGCCTCGATGAAGCCGTACTCGTTGATGCGGGCGTAGGTGGCCAGCGAGCCGATCAGGCCGATGTTCGGGCCTTCAGGCGTCTCGATGGGGCAGATGCGGCTGTAGTGCGAGTAGTGCACGTCGCGCACCGCGAAGCTCGCGCGGTCGCGGTTCAGGCCGCCCGGGCCCAGCGCGGAAAGCCTGCGCTTGTGCGTAAGCTCCGCCAGCGGGTTCGGCTGATCCATGAACTGGCTTAGCTGGGAGCTTCCAAAGAACTCCTTGATGGCGGCGGATACCGGGCGGATATTGATCAGATCCTGGGCGCGAACCTTCTCCAGGTCCTGGATCGCCATGCGCTCCTTGACCACGCGCTCCAGGCGGGACATGCCCACGCGAATCTGGTTCTGCAGAAGCTCGCCCACGCTGCGCAGGCGGCGGTTGCCCAGGTGGTCGATGTCGTCCACGCTGCCCAGGCCCTGGAACAGGCCGAACTGGTAGCTGACGGAGGCGATCACGTCGTCCACCAGCACGTGCTTGGGCGAGAGATCCTTGGCGGCCTCCTTGAGCGCCTGGTTGAGGGGCATGCCCTTCTCCTTGACGCAGTTGAGCACGTCGATCAGCGTGGGCACGTGCACGCGCTCGCTGAAGCGCGCCTCCTCCTCGTCGTACTGGGCGTAGAGGCTGGCGTCGTAGTTCTCCAGGAAGGGCTTGATCTGGGCGAAGTTGTTGCCGATCACGCGCACGTCGCGGTCGCCCACGCGCACCAGCACCTCGTTGATGCCGCAGTTCTGGATGGCCTCGGCCTGCTCGCGGGAGATGGCCTCGCCCTCCGCGACGATCACCTCGCCGGTGTAGGGGTTGACCACGTCCTCGGCGGCGGTCTGGTTGACCACGCGCTGGGCCAGCGCCAGCTTCTTGTTGTACTTGTAGCGGCCCACGTGCGCCAGGTCGTACCGCTTGGGGTCGAAGAACAGCGCGTGCATCAGGTTGTTCGCCGAATCCACCGACGGCGGCTCGCCGGGGCGGAGCTTGTTGTAGATCTCGATCAGCGCCTGATCCTTGCGGGTCTTGTAGCGCAGCTCGCCCCGGTCGTTGAGGGACGGGGCGTCGCGGGTGATCGTGGCGGTCACGTGCTCGTCGTCGCCGAACATGCGCAGGATCTCCTCGTCGCTCTCCACGCCCATGGCGCGCAGCAGCACCGTCACGGGCAGCTTGCGGGCTCGGTCGATGCGGGCGAACACCACGCCGTTGGAATCGGTCTCGTACTCGATCCACGCGCCGCGGTTGGGGATCATCTGGCTGGAGTAGAGCGCCGCGCCGGTCTTGTCGATCGCCTTAGAGTAGTACACGCCCGGCGAGCGGACCAGCTGGGAGACGATGACGCGCTCCGCGCCGTTGATGATGAAGGTTCCGTGCTCGGTCATCAGCGGGAAGTCGCCCATGAACACCTCGGACTCCTTGATCTCGTTGGTGTCGCGATGGGTCAGCCGAACCGTGACCTTCAGCGGCGCGGCGTAGGTGGCGTCGCGCTCCTTGCACTTCTCCACGGTATATTTTGGCTTGTCGTCCAGCGAATAGTCCACGAACTCCAGGCTCAGACTTTCGCTGTAGTCGGTGATCGGAGAAACGTCCGCGAGCACCTCCCGAAGGCCGTCCTTCAGAAAGCTCCTGTAGGAATTCTTCTGCACCTCGATCAGATCGGGTACCGCCAGCGCCTCTTCAATGCGGGCGAAGCTCATTCGCGTGCGCTTGCCCATTTGCACCGGATGGACCATAGCTTACAATCACCCCTATCATTATTCGCCGCCGGAGCGACCCGGCGACACTCGCAGGTTCCGTTCAGAAGCCCCAAGGTTATCTTTGGGATAAGCTTTGGGGTTTTTCGGCCAAACTTCTATATTTTTGAGAAATTTTTGTTGATTTTGTGAAACCAACCTGCCGAAAGCGCACTTCTGTCCATACTAATGCAGTATTATAATATACCAAAGATTTTCGGAGCTGTCAAGGCCGGATTCCCGCGCAAAGCCCCCGGTTTTGCATCAAATTTCCACTTTTTGCGAACTTTTAACAAAAAATAGCCGCACCCACGCCCCCTTGAGGCGCGAATGCGGCATTTTTGATGAATCAATTCCTGCAAATTTTGGTTACTTACTCAACTTTACTTGCATTTTGGGGCTCTCCCGCGATGAGCACCGCGCGGGCGCTCAGTGATGGATCTCGTGGTTCACGCCCACCAGCGCGACGACGGCGCCGCCCCTGGCCTCGGGGGAGTCGGGATGGGGCAGCAGCCACTTGTTGGTGGCGGTCAGCAGACGGCTCTCGCCCTTGGGGTCGGGCTTGAACTTGAGCTCGGAGTTCGTGCCCCGGGGCAGCACCACGACGCAGCGGAATTTGCCGCCGGCGTTGATGGGCGCGTAGTGGAGCGTCGTGCCGTAGACCTCGATCAGCGTGCCCTTGGGCGCGAGGAAGGCCTCGACCTTGCTCGTGTCGTACTGGTACTTCCGGAAGTCGATGTCGCCCTCCTTGCCCAGCAGCAGGATCAGGTCGGTGCAGGCCAGGTTGATCTCGCTGTCGCGGTGGTACTCCAAGCAGTTCATCACGTGGTTGTCGCCGTTGCAGTAGCCGATCTCGATGGGCATGCCGCCGTAGAGCTGCTCGGAGAACTCCTGGAAGATGGGCAGCTTCTCCAGCTCGGGATCGGAGGCCACGTACACCGTGCCGCCGTCCGGGCAGGGCGTCTTCTCCATCGCCGCCGTCAGCTCCGCCAGATCAAATCCCTCGATGACCTTCCCGTAGGGCGCGAACGCAGCCCCGAACACAGACTGAATCTTCATGATCGATTTCCTCCCTTGTGAAGCTTGGTTGCTGTCATTATTATAAAACATTTTTCGCAAAATGTACAGCACGAAATCTCAACTTGGATTTCACTTACATTCCTCCCCGCTCCGGTGATATAATGGTTCCAGACAGCGCGCTGCATCCGTTGCGTAAGACCAACTGGAGGCGGCGCGCTGTCTTGTCTTGTTTTCATCAAAGGAGGAAGAAATTCTCATGGACGCTCAAACCGAAACCCAAACCAACGCCTTTCTCGAAACCCAACCCATCGGGAAGCTGATGCGGCAGTACGCCGTGCCCTGCGTGATCTCGCTGCTGGTGGCGGCGCTGTACAACATCGTCGACCAGCTCTTCATCGCCAACGCCGCCTACCTGGGCTCCCACGGCAACGCGGCGAACACCGTGGTCTTCCCGCTCACCGTCGTGGCGCTGGCCATCGCCGTGATGATCGGCGACGGCTGCTGCGCCTTCGTCAGCATCCGCCTGGGCTCCGGCGACCGGGAGGAGGCCCACCGCAGCGTGGGCAACGCGATCGGCATGTGCCTGCTCTCCAGCCTGCTGCTCACAGCCGCCTATCTATTCCTCTCCGACGAGCTGCTGACGCTCTTCGGCGGCCGGGTCAACGCGGAGACCTTCGCCTGTGCGAAGGAGTACCTGTTCTGGATCGCGCTGGGCGTGCCCTTCTACATGTTCGGCCAGGCGATGAACCCGGTGATCCGCTCCGACGGCAGCCCGCGCTTCGCGATGGCCTCGACCCTCGCCGGGGCGCTGGTCAACATCGTGCTCGACCCGATGTTCATATTCGGCTTCCACTGGGGCATGATGGGCGCGGCGGTCGCCACGGTGCTGGGCCAGGTGCTCACCGCCGCGCTGGCGGTCTGGTACCTCTGCCACATGAAGGCCGTGCGCCTGGAGCGGGCGAGCTTCCGGCCGGACCTCCGCGTGAGCATTCACACGCTTTCGTTAGGTATTTGCTCCTTCCTGTCACAGATATCGCTGGTGGCGGCGATGGCGGCCATCAACAACATGCTGCGCAAGTACGGCGCGGCGGACGCCGTGTTCGGCCAGCCCCAGTACGCCCAGATCCCGATGGCGGTGGTGGGCATCGTGATGAAGTTCTTCCAGATCGTGATCTCCATCGCCGTGGGCATGGCGGCGGGCTGCATCCCCATCGTGGGCTACAACGTGGGCGCGAAGCGTCCGGACCGGGCGCTGAAGCTGCTCAAGCTCCTGCTGCTGTGGGAGGCCGCCGTGGGCGGCATCGCGCTGCTGATCGTGGAGCTCTTCCCCCGCGCCCTGATCGGCCTGTTCGGCGCGGCGAACGAGAGCGCCTACTACACCAGCTTCGCCGTCCGCTCGTTCCGGGTCTACCTTTCGATGATGGTGCTGGCGACGGTCAACAAGGCGGCGTTCATCTACCTGCAGTCGCTGGGCCACGCGCTGAGCTCGACCATGCTCTCGATGGTGCGCGAGGTCCTCTTCGGCGTGGGCTTTGCCCTGCTGCTGCCCCGCTTCTTCGCGCTGGACGGCGTGCTCTACTCCATGCCGGTGTCGGACATCCTCACCTTCGTCATCACGCTGTTCGTGCTCCGGCGCACGGTGAAGCTGCTCCGAGGCGACGCCCCGACCCCCGCCGCGCGCCACCAACCCGCCCCGACCCCCGCCTGATCCATCTCGATCTTCAATACCGATGTACACAACTCCCCCATTTCGTGCTATAATTGGTTCAAATCCATGAACCGACGAAGGCGGGGGAGCTTTCTTGTGGACATTTGGACTCGTATTGAGGATTTGGCGCCGGAATGCTTCCGAAGCCTGAAGGGGGGAAGGTGACGTGGGACATTGCGACTGGGCAATCACGGACGCGCAGATGAAGCGCTACCATGACGCGGAGTGGGGCGTGCCGGTGCACGACGACCGGCAGATGTTCGAACACCTGACGCTGGAATGCCTGCAGTGCGGGCTCAGCTGGGGGCTGATGATGAAAAAGCGCGAGATCTTCCGCGCCTGCTTCGAGAACTTCGAATACGATAAGGTCGCCGCCTACGGCGAGGACGACGTGCGGCGCATACTGAACACGGAGGGCATGCTGCGGTCCGAGCGCAAGGTGCGCGCGGTCATCAACAACGCCCGCTGCTATCAGAAAATCCGCGAGGAGTTCGGCAGCTTCTGCGACTACCTCTGGGGCTGCGCGGGCGGCAGGACGATCCTCTACGAGGGCCACGCCGAGGGCGCGATCCCGGTGAGCAACGGGCTGTCCGAGCGCATCAGCAGGGATTTGAAGCGCAGGGGCTTCCGGTTCATCGGGCCGATCACGATCTACTCCCACCTGCAGGCCTGCGGCATCATCAATGACCACGCCAGCGACTGCCCGTGCTACGCGCGCATCAATGAGGAATTCCCGATAACGCGGATGCAACCGGACCAGGAGGTAGGCCAGGCAGGCCCCTCCTCGCCCACCACCCCGTAGCCCCAGAAGGGAGAATCCAAGGAACCTCAGGTTCCTTGGCAGAGATTCTTAAGGGACAGCGTCCCTTAAGCAGGTCTGGGCAGCGCCCAGCGGGTCCGGGCAGCGCCCGGCGGGTCTGGGCGGAGCCCAGCGTCCCCCGTAACCCCGCGGCCCGCGGTACCCAATCCAAACCCACGCAATGCGCACCAACGCTCCATCGCCCTATACCGCGGGCCGCTCGAAGCGAGTTTTGGATTGGGAAGCCGGGGGCTTCCCAATCCAAAGAGCAAACGACCCCTCCGCATTCCCCACCCCACCCCTCCCCCGCCTCGGGACGGCAGGGCGGCAGGGCCGCCTGCCATCTGCTGCCGGCTGGAGCGGCGAGCACTGCTGCCGCGTGGGAGGGCATAGATAGGCAAAACGAAGAGCTCTGACCCCGGATTCACGGGGACAGAGCTCTTCATTTTACAACAGTTCGAAGGGAAACCGGCGCGGGCCTTGGAGCGCCCTCGTTGGTTCCCGGAAATCCGCTCAGCGCGGCAGCAAGCAGCCGTCGGCCCTGCCCGCATGATCGTAGTGCAGGTTGACGAAGTACACCACCAGGTTCGCCGAGACGAACAGCAGGTTCAGGAAGTAAATCGCCAGCACATAGCTGAAATTGCCGGACATGATCTTCGCCGCGATGCCCGCGATGTAGCCGGTGATGATCAGCAGTATGAACGGCAGGCTCATGGCCTTCGCGCTGTGGGCCCTGATGTTTTTGATGACCGACATCGGCCAGGAGAGCCCAAAGCAGATCAGCATGATGGATTCGAAAGCTTCAACCATTTTTGCGTTTCCCCCTTGCTTTTGTTGCGGGGATATTGTATCCTATTTCCGATAGGAAGTAAAATATCAATTTTCAATGATATTCATAATTTATATATTATGAATCGGGGGAAGCGCGATGGAGTTGCAGCAGTTGCGGTACTTTCTGGAGGTGGCGAACAGTCAGCACATGACGCGCAGCGCGAAGAAGCTGCACATCTCCCAGCCCTCGCTGTCGCAGTCGATCAAGCGCCTGGAGTGGGAGCTTGGCGTAGCGCTGTTCGTGAGCCGGGGCCGCAACATCGCGCTGACCGAGCCGGGGCGCTTTCTGCGCGATCAGCTGACGCCGATCCTCGAGCGCCTGGACGCGCTGCCCGGCCAGCTTCGGGCGCTGAACGATCCGGAGCGCGCCACGCTGCGGCTGCACGTGACGGCGGCGTCGCGCCTGGTGTCCGAGGCGATCATCGCCTACCGCCGGGATCACGAGAAGCTGAACTTTCAGTTCCTCCAGGCCGAGGACGCCCACCTGTTCGACCTGAGCGTGGAGGGCGCGTCCTCCGTCTCCCCGGCGCTGGAGGACGCCTTCCGCATCGACGAGCCCATCTACCTGGCCGTGCCCGACGCGCCCCGCTTCCAGGGCCTGACGCGAGTGGACCTGGCGAGCTTTCGCGAAGCGAAGTTCATCAGCCTGATCGCCCAGAAGCAGTTCCGCCAGGAGTGCGACCGGCTCTGCGCCGAGGCGGGCTTCTCGCCCCGCATCGCCTTCGAGAGCGACAGCCCGGAGACGGTGCGCAACATGATCGCCGCCCACATGGGCGTGGGCTTCTGGCCCGCCTTCACCTGGGGCGAGCTGAACGGCAGCGGCATGAAGCTGTTGATGATCGAAAGGCCGGTCTGCCGCCGCAGCATCGTGATCCGCCGCCGCAGGACGCGCGCGGGCGATCCCGTGGTGGAGCGCTTCTACGAATTCCTCTGCGACTGGTTCATGCAAAAGGCAACACCGCACAGATAAGGTGGTCGTCCGGCGAATGAATTTTTCAAGGTTGGAATCCCTTTGGGATTCCAAGTCTGCCCTTATGGGCAGACCGCGACGGTCGAATCCGAAGGATTCGAGCGCCGCGCCGCAGATGCAAGTGAAGATTCCGAAGGCTTACTGGAGGTAGAAGGTCGAAATCCCCACTGGGGATTTCGAGTCGGCCCATTCGGGCCGACCGCGACGGTCGAATCCGAAGGATTCGACCGTCTCGCCTCGAGGAAACTTCACGCAGCAGATGAAGGTTGCGAACCCGAAGGGTTCGCAAGTCGCCCTATCGGGCGACCGACTCGGTCGAATCAAAGATTCGAGCGAGTCGCCGTGGAAAAGGCATCGCCTGACGCGCCGCCGTTCTGTGCGGGGGTGCCTTAAGGCGGGCCAGCTCGCACCGGCCACCCCACAGGGAGAGCCAAACCCCTCCGGTGAGCCGGGGGCCTCCCCCTCGTAGCCCGCGCCGCACCGCGTGGGCCGCGGGGTTCACACGGCGTCCTTCCAGCCCCGCAGCACCGCCAGGATCTCCGCCTCGTAGTCGCCCTCGTAATCCACCATCCTGCCCGCGCTGGCGACGTTGCTCGCCGCGCCGCGCTCCGGCTCCGGGTACTCCCAGATGTGGTAGGCCAACCCCCGGTGGACGAACTCGATGCTCCCGCAGTCGTTCTCCTCCTCGTATTCGTAGGGCCAGCCCTGCCGCTCGAGAAATGCCCTGAGTTGCTGCAATCTCTCCATATGTATCCTCCCTCCAGAACTTGCCGCCGCCATTGCCGCGCGCCGCGAAGCAAGGGGAAGCCTCCCGGGATTGGAATCCCGCGCGCGAAAGGCGCCCCGCTCCCCGTCAATCCTCCGCCAGGAAGGCGCGCACCTCGCCCAGGCGCTCCCTCCCGGCCTCGCGGCCCATCTCGTAGCAGGCGCGCAGCTTGGCCGCGTCGTGCTCCACGCGGGAGACGGGCAGCGCCGCCTTCGGCTCGATCACGAGGGCCGCGCCCGCCCTCGCCCGCTCCCGCGCGTAGGCGGTCTGGGCGTTGTAGACCTCGTGGCGGTGCGCCATCGCGTCCGCCAGCTTCGGGTACCTGTGCAGCGCCAGCCGGATCAGCAGCATCATGCCGTTCGCTTCCTTCACGTAGTCCGCCGGGCGGGTCAGGATCACCACGTTGCGATCGTAGCCGATGGATTCGAAGTACTTCAGCGGGATCGAATCGGACATGCCGCCGTCCAGCAGCAGCTTATCCCCCGCCCGCACCGGCCGCGAAACCAGCGGCATCGACGCCGACGCCTGCAGGTATTCCATCTCGCCCGCCCGCGCGTGAACCATCCTGTGATAGACCGGCTCGCCCGTCGCCACGTCGGTGCAGACCACGTAGAACTCCATCGGATTCTTCTCGAACATCTCGTAGTCGAAGGGGTCGAGCTTCTCCGGGATGGTGCGGTAGCAGAACTCCGCGCCGTACAGGTCGCCGGTGCGCAGGAACGTCCGCACGCCGCTGTAGCGGGGATCCCTGCAGAAGCGCAGGTTGTAGCGGATGGCCCGGCCCGGCTGCTTCGTCACGTAGTTGCAGCCGAAGCACGCGCCCGCCGAAACGCCGATGGCGCCGTCAAACTCGATCCCGCTCTCCATGAACACGTCCGTCACGCCCGCCGTGAACATGCCGCGCATCGCGCCGCCCTCCATCACCAATCCGCGCCTCAAGCGAAACACCTCCACAAATCCGAACCTTTTTTGGTATTCTAGCACGATCCTGTTGCGTTTTCCACCCCGTTATGCGCTTCAAACCTCCCTCTGTCGACACAACCCGGATTTTTTCTCCACAACCCCTTGACAAGTCCAAACTACTGTGATAGTATAGAGCTAAACTATTGCAATAGTTTCAATTTCCAATTTGGAAGAAGGAGCGTGGCGCGCGTGGCGATCAAGCTGTTTGATTCGGAACTCAAGGTGATGGAGGTGCTCTGGCGGGAGGGGGAACTCACCGCAAAGCGCATCTCCGAGATCCTGAACGCGGAGATCGGCTGGAACGTAAACACCACTTACACGGTCATCAAGAAGTGCGTGGCGAAGGGAGCGATCGAGCGCAGCGAGCCGAACTTCCGCTGCCGGGTCATCGTCTCCAAGTCAGAGGTGCGCGCGAGCGAGGCGCGGGAGCTGATGGGCAAGCTGTTCGACGGCTCGCCGGACCTGCTCTTCGCGTCGGTGCTGGGCGGGAAGAAGCTCAGCAGGGATCAGATCGAGCGCCTGCGCAAGTGGATCGACGAACAGGAGGACTAGTATGACGCTGCTGCAGATGAGCCTGTCGGGCGGCTGCGTGATCCTCGCGGCGCTGCTGCTGCGCGCGCTGGCGCGGAACCGGCTGCCAGGGTGGACGTTTTCCATCCTCTGGAGCATTGCCTGGCTGCGGCTGATGCTGCCCGTGGCGCTGCCCTCGCGGCTGAGCGTTTGGGCGCTGCTTCAGCGGTGGATGGCTGCGGCAAAGTCCGCGCAGGTAACGGCGGCAACACCAAGCCTCGCGGCCTCTCCGCTTCCCGCGGATGCCGCAATCGAAGCGCCGCGCGCCGCGATTGCGGCGGCTTCCGCCCATTCCGCGGCGGCCCGGAGCGCCCTGTCTCTCTGGACGCTGATCTGGCTGCTGGGCATGCTGCTCTGCCTGTCCGCGCTCTGCGCGTCCTATCTGCGCTGGCGCAGGGTGTTCCGCAAATCCGCAATCGTGGACAATGCCTTCACGCGAAGCTGGCTGGCTTCCCATCCGCTGCGGCGCAGGCTGTCCGTGCGGGTCTCGAGCGCGATCTCCGCACCGCTGACCTACGGCGTTCTTCGCCCGGTGATTCTGCTGCCCGAAGATACAGACTGGGCAGACGAGGAAACGCTCGATTGCGCCCTCGCCCACGAGTACGCCCACATCCGCCGCCTCGACGCGCTGACCAAGCCGCTGCTGGCGCTCGCGCCCTGCGTCCACTGGTTCAACCCGCTGGCCTGGGCGATGTGGATACTGGCGAACCGCGACATCGAACTCGCCTGCGACGATGCGGCCCTCCGCCGCCTCGGCGCAAATTCCCGGCGGGCCTACGCGCTCGCCCTGTTGAAGCTGGAGGAGCGCAGGGGCAATCCCGCCGCCTTCGCCGCCTTCAGCCGCAACGCGATTGAAGAAAGGATTGGTACGATTATGAAGCATAGAAGAATCAAGCTGCCGGCGCTGCTGCTGGCGATCCTGTTGATGTTCGGCGTGACTGCCGCCTTCGCGACCACCGCGCCGGAGGGCTCGGCAGTGGAGGACGCGACCGCCGATGAAGTGGACTACTCCGTCTACGAGCCCTTCGGCCTGGTCTACGCCGGGGACGCGGGCGACACCTACCGAACCAACTACAGCTACAACGGCCAGACCGTGCGCTTCTTCTACGATCCCGTGACCGGTGCGAACTTCACCAACTTCAAGACCGGCGCGGTGGACGTGGAGGCGGTCTACGAGGACGGTCGGCTGACCGGATTAAAGGAGTGCTCGCAGGAGGATTACGACCGCCGCACGGAGCGCTTCGAGCGCGCGTTCGGCAAGGCCGCGGCGAGCGCGCCGGGCGATGCGGCGCAGGAGATGCCCGCCGCGGCGGCAGGCAGGGCTTCGGAGGAGGAAGACTGGCTGAAGGAATACGAACCCCTGGGCGTGAATTACGGCGCGGAGAGCGGGAAGTGGCTCTACAACGGCGCGCCCATCCGTGTGCTGATCGACCCGGAGGCGGAAACCGTGTTCCGCTCCGACGACGGAACCGTCCGCCTGGCCGCGCTGCGCAACGACGCGGGCGAGGTGTACGCGCTCGAGGAACTCACCGAATCGGAAGCCAGTCAGCTGATGCTGGCGATGGATCCCCAGGGCGCGTCGACCGCGGTGGAGGCCGCTCTGCTCCCCGGAGATGCGGAGATGACCGAGACGGCGCTGACCCGCCTGGCGGCCAACCACCCGGAGATGGCCGCGTGGGCGCGCGCGCAGTACCCGGACACCGTCTGGTGGACGGTGGAGGGCTACGTAGCGCGGATGGAGGAGCGGCAGCAATCGCTGCGCAGCGCGGAGGGCGCGGTCATCGGCTGGAACTCGGACGGCGCGGTGACCGTCACACCCGAGGCCATTGAAGCGGCGCGAGAGGAGGACGAAGGGATTCTGTCCCTGCTGGCCGGCGGCTGGCTGATCTCCAAATCCATCGGCGGCGACGAGAACTTATATACGCGCATCGACCCCACCGAGTGGGAGTCGAACCGCAGCGGGGGTATGAGCTGAGCGTGACGCTCAACGACGGCGCCGAGGCGTACTTCGGCCCCTGCGACACGGTGGAAGCGCTGCTCAGGGAATTCTCACCCTTCGCAGGCGAACAGGTGACCGCTGGAAATCTGGATGAAGCCGAGGCGCAGTAGATTCTCGCCAACTATCGGGGCTTGATCTGAGGCTCGCCCCATTTTAATTCCCATTCCATGAAAGGCGCGGAGATTTGGTACCGCAAGCGCGGAGAACCAAACCTCCGCGCTTCCGCGCATTTTCCGCCCGGTTTTCGGGCAAACTTGCCAAATCAAGCCTTCGAAATCGAGAAGGAGGGTTTCGCATGTTCACGCTCTTCTTTCGCGCGATGCTGCTCTACGCCGTGATGATCCTCACCATGCGCGCGCTGGGCAAGCGGCAGCTGGGCGAGTTTCAACCCTACGAATTCGCGCTGACGATACTGCTGGCCGACATCATCTCCACACCCATCGGCAGCGTGTCCACGCCGCTGCTGTATGGTTTGTTGCCGGTGGCGGCGGTGATCGTGGTGCACGGCGCGCTGTCCATCGCATGCCTGAAGTCCGATAAAATTCGCGCCGTCGTGTCCGGCAAGCCCACGCTGGTAGTCAACCGGGGTGTGATCGACCGGGCGGCGCTGGACGAGCTGTGCATCAGCCTGTCCGATCTGCTGGAGGGCATCCGCGGCGCGGGCTTCCAGGACCCCGCCGAGGTCGGCACCGCCGTGGTGGAGGCCAACGGCAGCATCTCCGCCTTCCCCACCTCGCCGAGCCGCGCGCCGAAGACCAGCGAGATGAACCTCGACCCCGGCTACGAGGGCATGCCGATGTTCCTTGTCATGGACGGCAAGGTGCAGCCCTGCAACCTGCG
Source organism: uncultured Clostridia bacterium (assembly GCA_947600345.1). Classification (GTDB taxonomy): domain Bacteria; phylum Bacillota; class Clostridia; order Christensenellales; family Aristaeellaceae; genus SFTH01. The sequence goes on along the minus strand of CANQGC010000015.1, from coordinate 4,573 downwards.
CCAGACCGGGCGGGACGAAGCCTGGCTCCGGACGCTGCTCGACGGGCGCGGCCTGGCCGTCGAGGCCGTCTATCTCGCCAGCCTGGACACCCAAGGCAAGCTGACCGTGCAGCTGATGGACGGAAGCCTCATGCGCTTCCAGGCGATGGAGCCCGGGGAGGTGAAGTGGTAGTGAAGCGGACGGTATGGATCACGCTGATCACCCTGGCGCTGGCGCTGGCGGTGTGCGCGGGCTCGAACCGCTTCGTCACGCGCTTCGTGGACCGCGCCCGGCACCTGCGCACCGACGCCATCGAGGCGATGGACGAGGGCGAGGTTCAGCGCGCCGAGCAGACGCTCACCGAGTTGGCCGAGCACCTGAAGCAGAGTGAGCCCTGGCTCGAGGTGCTGTGCGAGCACGAGGATCTGCACCAGATCAAGGAGCAGATCATCGACGCCCAGGCCAGCATCGAGTTCGGCATCGAGGACGACTTCTACCAGGCCATCTATCGCTTCGGCGAGCGGCTGGAGCACATCGCCGACGTGGAGAACGTCCGGCTGTCGAACCTGTATTGACGGGAGAAGGTTTTTCCGCTATCATCATATAGTACGATTGCCATATGGGAGGTAGCGGACATGGACGAGCGTTGGATGCGAATCGCGCTGGACGAGGCGAAGCTGGCCCTCGCGGAGGGCGAGCTGCCGGTGGGCTGCGCCATTGTGCGGGACGGCGAGCTCCTCGCCGCCGCCCACAACGCGCGCGAGCGCACGAACGACCCCACCGCCCACGCGGAGATCGTCGCCATCCGCCGCGCTACTGAGGCGTTGGGGAGTTGGCGGCTGGAGAGCTGCGAACTCTACGTCACCCTGGAGCCCTGCCCCATGTGCGCCGGAGCCATCAGCCAGGCGCGCCTCTCCCGGCTGGTCTACGGCGCGCGCGATCCCCAGTACGGCTGCGCCGGCAGCGTCTACCGCATCCCCGAGGACCCGGCGTTCAACCACTTCTGCCGAAGCGACGGCGGCGTGCTGGCGGACGAGTGCCAGGCGCTGCTGCGGGAATTCTTCGATCGGCGGCGCTCGCTGGACGGAGCGCGCGAGGAGCGGCCGTGAGGTGGCGCGAGCACGCAAGATACCATGCAAGATAACATGCAAGTTACCCCTTTTTCCCTTTTGGCACGCAAGAAACCATGTAAGAAAACATCTAAGAAAGCATCTAAGATAACATGTAAGTTCTTGATAAATCGCGCCGGACGCGGTATAATAGATGTAGAGGAAGGGAAAGCGAGGTGTGCTCCGTGGAAGACTACCGGCCGCCATTTTCGGTTACGAACCGCATGCTCGCCCTCGTCGCGGAGATCGCGGAGAAGGCGGGGCGCGTCAGCGGCGTGCGCTCGCTGGACGCCAAGCCGCGCCTGCGCAGGAACAACCGCATCCGCTCCATCCACTCCTCGCTGGCCATCGAGGCCAATTCGCTCTCGCTGGACGAGGTGCGCGGCGTCATCGACGGAAGGCTCGTGATTGGCCCGGAGCAGGAAATTCAGGAGGTCAAAAACGCCTACGCCGCCTACGACCTGCTGGGCAGCTTCGACCCTTACTCGCTGGACGACCTGAAGCGGCTCCACGGCATCATGACCCACCTCACCGTCGAGGAATCGGGCAGATTCCGCAGCCGCAACGAGGGCGTGTTCGACGGCGACCGCTGCATCTTCATGGCCCCGCCGCCGCAGCTCGTGCCCGAGCTGATGCGCGCGCTGTTTGCCTGGATGAAGGCGGCCCGGGGCGAGGTGCACGCGCTGATCCTCTCCTCGGTGTTCCACTACGAATTCGTATTCATCCACCCCTTCGCCGACGGAAATGGGCGCATCGCCCGGCTCTGGCAGACCGCGCTGCTATCGGCGTGGAACCCGCTCTTTGCGTACCTCCCGCTGGAGAGCCGCGTGCGCGAGTTTCAGGAGGACTACTACGCGGCCATCGCCGCCTGCCACGCCGCTGGCAACTCGAACGCCTTCATCGAGTTCATGCTGGACAAGATCAACCGCACGCTGGACGGGGCGCTGCAACAGCTCGAGGCGTCGGACGCCTACCTGCCCGAGGCCGTGCGCCGGCTGCTGGCTGTGATGGAATACGACCTCCCCTACACCGCGCGCCAGCTCATGGAGCGGCTCCATCTGAAATCCAAGGATAACTTCCGCAAGCTCTACCTGAACCCCGCGCTGGAGAGCGGCCTGATCGCCATGACCATCCCCGACAAGCCCACCAGCCGAAACCAGACGTACATCCGAAGGGGATGACTGGCACCGATTCCCGCTTGCGAAATTCCGCCACTTCGCTTATAATGGGGACAGAGACTCGGGAAGGGAGCATTTGCCATGAGCACGCTGGAAGCAACCATCTCCATGCTGGAATCCATGCCCGAAGAAGCGCGCCGCAAGGTCTTCGAGTACACCCAGAAACTGTTCGTTTCCCCAAAGCCTGCCAGCCCCTTCGAACCCGTCGGTTCCGAACAAATTCTCTCCGGCCTGGAGGAATCGCGCCGGCAATTCGCGCAGGGAATGGGACGCGAAGCAAGGGAAGCGCTGGACGAAATGGGGCGGAAGCATGGATTCGTTTGATGTCCGCATTTCGCCAAGGGCGCTGGAACAGCTCGAGCGCTACATCGATTATACGCAGTATACACTGTTGAACGATACGGCCGCCAGGCAAATCTGGCAGGATGCGCTCGACACCATTGAGCGGCTGTCCAGGAGCGCCGGAAGCCTCGCCATCTGCAAGAGCCCGCAGTTGCAACAGCTCGGCTATCGCGCCATTCGCTTTTCGCGCCACCGCTACATCATGCTGTACCGCATCGCCGATGGCACCGCCTTTGTCGACGCGGTCTACCACGAGCTTCAGGATTACGAAGCCACATTCGCGGATGAACTGACGGATCATTGATTGGCTGCCCCTCCGGGCGGTTCTCTTTATGCACAACACCTGAATTTATATACACAGTATTTTGCTTCTATGCGTTGATTTAACGACAATTATACATAAATATGCACATTCTCCCTTGACTTTCCCGGTTTTCGGCGTATAATAAATCCTGCTGATGCAAAATACCGGCTTTGGCCGTGAACGGGAGATATTCAAAATGGCGAAGAAGGAAATCAAGAAGATCGTGCTGGCGTATTCGGGCGGGTTGGACACCTCCATCATCATCCCCTGGCTGAAGGAGAACTATCCGGGCTGCGAGGTCATCGCGGTTTCGGCGAACGTGGGCCAGGTGGGCGAGCTGGACGGCCTGGAGGAGAAGGCGCTCAAGACCGGCGCTTCCAAGCTGTATGTCGAGGACCTCAACAAGGAGTTCATCGAGGACGTGGTGATTCCGAGCATGCAGGCCGGCGCGAAGTACGAGAACGTCTACCTGCTGGGCACCGCCTTCGCGCGGCCGATCATCGCCAAGCGCCTGGTGGAGATCGCCAAGGCGGAGGGCGCGGACGCCATCGCCCACGGATGCACCGGCAAGGGCAACGACCAGGTGCGCTTCGAACTGGCCATCAAGGCCTTCGCGCCGGACATGCCGGTGATCGCGCCCTGGCGCATCTGGGACATCAAGGGCCGCAGCGAGGAGATCGACTACGCCGAGGCCCACAACGTGCCGCTGAAGATCAACCGCGAGACGAACTACTCCAAGGACAAGAACATGTGGCACCTGTCCCACGAGGGTCTGGAGCTGGAGGACCCCGGCCAGGAGCCCAAGTACAAGGGCAACATGGAGATGGGCGTCTGCCCGGAGGAGGCCCCGGACGAGGCCGAGTACGTCTCCATCGACTTTGAAAAGGGCGTGCCGGTGGCGGTCAACGGCGAGAAGATGGACGCCGTGAGCCTGGTCTGGAAGCTCAACGAGCTGGGCGGCAAGCACGGCGTGGGCATCATCGACATCGTGGAGAACCGGCTGGTCGGCATGAAGTGCCGCGGCGTATACGAGACCCCCGGCGGAACGATCCTGTACTTCGCCCACGAGATGCTCGAGCAGCTGTGCCTGGACAAGGCGACCATGCACTACAAGCAGAAGCTGGGCCTGGACTTCGCCGACCTGATCTACAACGGCCAGTGGTTCAGCCCGCTGCGCGAGGCCATGAGCGCGTTCGTCACCGAGACGCAGAAGACCGTGACCGGCACCGTGAAGCTGAAGCTCTACAAGGGCAACATCATCGGCGCGGGCATGACCAGCCCCTACTCGCTGTACGATCCCGAGATCGTGACCTTCGACGAGGATCACGTCTACAACCAGAACGACGCGACAGGGTTCATCAATCTGTATGGCCTGCCGACGCAGGTGCAGGCTCGGATGAAGATGAAGAATGGACTGATGTAAAAATAGATGCGGGGGCTGTCCTCAGACAGCCCCCGTTTCCCCCATCGGGGGAATAAAGCGGCTGCCGCCGCATGGACGCCTCACGGCGTGGGTTTGCGCCTCACGGCGATGCCGCCTTGCAGGCGGCATGGGCTTTCGGAATCCCCACTGGGGATTCCTTCATCGACGGTCTTGAAGACCGCCGATGCTGCCTGCGGGCAGGGGCGCCTCCCGGCGGGCCAAGAGGGAATGGGGGAC
>CANQGC010000014.1 GCA_947600345.1 uncultured Clostridia bacterium | reverse complement strand
TCCCACTACCAGGGCTTCGTGGACGTGAACATGGGCCGCGGCGCCATCGTCATCGGCCTGGCGGCGGTCATCATCAGTCAGGTGATCTTCGGCCGCTTCTTCCGCAACTTCGCGCTGAAGCTGGTGGGCGTGTCTTTGGGCGCGGTGATCTACTACATCGTGATTCAGATCGTGCTCTGGCTGGGCCTGGACACGAACCTGCTCAAGCTGCTGAGCGCGCTGATCGTGGCCGTGTTCCTGGCGATCCCCTTCTGGAAGGGCAAGCTCAACAACAAGCGGAGGGGAGGTGTGCCGCGTGCTTGATCTGGTAAACGTACAGAAGACCTTTAACGCCCACACCGTAAACGAAAAGGTTGCCCTGGCGGGCGTAACCCTGCACCTGAACGACGGCGACTTCGTGACCGTCATCGGCGGCAACGGCGCGGGCAAGTCCACCACGCTGAACGCCATCGCCGGCGTATGGCCGGTGGACCAGGGCAAGATCGTGATCGACGGCACCGACGTGACCGGCCTGTCCGAGCACAAGCGCGCCTACCTGCTGGGCCGGGTGTTCCAGGATCCGATGACCGGCACCGCCGCCTCGATGCAGATCGAGGAGAACCTGGCCCTGGCCGCCCGCCGGGGACAGCCGCGCACCCTTCGCCCGGGCATCACCCGCACCGAGCGCGAGGGCTACCGCGAGAAGCTCAAGATGCTGGGCCTGGGCCTGGAGGATCGCATGACCACGAAGGTGGGCCTGCTCTCCGGCGGCCAGCGACAGGCGCTCACGCTGCTCATGGCCACGCTCAAGCGCCCGAAGATGCTGCTGCTGGACGAGCACACCGCCGCCCTCGACCCCCGCACCGCCGCAAAGGTGCTGGAGATCTCCAAGCAGATCATCGAGGAGAACCACCTGATGACCATGATGGTGACCCACAACATGCGCGACGCCATCGCCTACGGCAACCGCCTCATCATGATGCACGAGGGCAAGGTCATACTGGACATCCGCGGCGAGGAGAAGAAGCACCTGACCGTGGAGGCGCTCTTGGAGCAGTTCGCGCTGGTCAGCGGCGACGAATTCGTCAACGACCGGGCGCTGTTGAGGTGAATGATGGGAATGCGTACAAACAATTATGAAATCGCCAAGGATCAGGCGCGCAAGCTGTTCCTGAACTGGGATCAGGCGCGCATGATCGAGCGCTGCGGGCTGGCTTCGGACGGGGAGTATCTCTACCTCCCCTTCCTGGGCCAGCCCTTCCGCGTCTCGCGCGCGACCGGCGCGGCGGAGAACCTCGAATGCGGCCGGGAGGCCAACTTCGAGGAGGCGCTGACCCTCTACGACTACCTCTGCCGCGAGCTGCCCCCGCCGGGCATGGCCGGGCAGTGGAAGCCGTTGCACGCGCTTAGATACGCCGGGCAGTCCAGCCCAGGCTCGTCGTCCTTCTACCAGAAGTACGCTGACCGCTTCCAGGAGAAGCAGGGCGCGCTGCGCCAGGTGCTCTCGCAGATCGGCAAGCCCTTCCCCGTGGGCGACATCGCCTGCCAGTTCCCCGTGTTCGAAGGCTTCGACGCTGTGTTCCAGTTCTGGGAGGGCGACGAGGAGTTCCCCCCGTCTGTGCGCTTCCTCTGGGACGACAACACGCCCGACTACCTGAAGTTTGAGACCACCTTCTACGCCATGGGCAGCTTCCTGGAGCTGCTGGAGCGAAAAATCGCGGAGCTGTGACCCCCGACAGCCCGCAAAAAAAAAGTTGCGGAAACACTTGACATGCCGCCGCCAATGGTGTATAATGACATCATTACGAGAGGGTTCCTGCCTCGAGTGATTTCTTCGTTCAAGCTCCCGAGTAGTCTGCAGCTGCCCGGGAGCGTCTCCTTTCTCCGCCTTAGGTTCGTAACTCATGGCAAAAGCTCCCGAGTAGCTGCAACTACCCGGGAGCGTCTCCTTTCTCCACCTTAGGTTGGTAACTCATGGCAAAGGCTCCCGAGCAGCTGCAACTGCCCGGGAGCCTTTGGGCAAATTGCCCGACCGCATACAGCAGCGACTCCATCGTACCACGCGCGCCGCGCAAAGGCAAGGCCGCCGCTGTTCAAACCGATGAAAAAAAGATTGAACAAACCTCCTACCTTGTGCTATAATGTTTCCAGCAATATCTGCAAGGCAGGAGGTTTTTCTTATGGGCATGAATTTTGAAAAGGCCGTGCTGGGCATCGAGTTCGGCTCCACCCGCATCAAGGCCGTGCTGATCGACGAAAACTACGTGCCGGTGGCCTCCGGCGCGCACGACTGGGAGAACCAGCTGGTGGATGGACTCTGGACCTACAGCCTGGACGCCATCTGGACCGGCCTGCGCGACTGCTACGCCGACCTCAAGCGCGACGTGAAGGAGAAGTTCGGCGTGACGCTGACGAAGATCGGCGCCATCGGCTTTTCCGCGATGATGCACGGCTACATGGCCTTCAACGACAAGAACGAGCTGCTGGTGCCCTTCCGCACCTGGCGCAACACCAACACCGGCGCCGCGGCGGCGGAGCTCACGAAGCTGTTCCACTACAACATCCCGCTGCGCTGGAGCATCTCGCACCTGTACCAGGCGATCCTCAACGGCGAGCCCCACACCAAGGACGTGGCCTACTTCACCACGCTGGCGGGCTACATCCACTGGCAGCTCACCGGCCGCAAGGTGCTGGGCGTGGGCGACGCCTCCGGTGTGCTGCCCATCGATCCCGAAACCAAGAACTACTATCCCGAGATGATCGAGAAGTTCGACGCGCTGGTCGCGCCGAAGGGCTTCAGCTGGAAGCTGGGCGACATCCTGCCCGAGGTGCTCTGCGCCGGTGACGACGCGGGCAAGCTCACCGAGATGGGCGCGAAGCTGCTCGACCCCGCGGGCGACCTGCAGCCCGGCATCCCCTTCTGCCCGCCCGAGGGCGACGCGGGAACCGGCATGGCGGCCACGAACTCCGTCAAGCAGCGCACCGGCAACATCTCCGCCGGCACGTCCGTGTTCGCGATGATCGTGCTGGAGCACGCGCTCAAGGAGGTTCACGAGGCCATCGACCTGGTGACCACGCCCTCCGGCAGCCTGGTGGCGATGGTGCACTGCAACAACTGCACCTCCGACCTGAACGCCTGGGCCGGCGTGTTCAAGGAGTTCGCCAGTGCCATCGGCGCGAAGATCGACGCCAACACGCTCTACGGCGCGATCCTGAACGGCGCGCTGGCCGCCGATCCCGACTGCGGCGGCGTGATGACCTACGGCTACTTCTCCGGCGAGCCGATCACCGGCTTCGACGAGGGCCGCCCGCTGATGATGCGCACCACCGACGCCAAGTTCACGCTGGGCAACCTGGCCCGCTCCATCGTGCTCACCGCGCTGGGCGCCATCAAGATCGGCATGAACATCCTGGACGAGGAGGGCGTGAAGCTCGACCGCATGACCGGCCACGGCGGCCTGTACAAGACCCCCGTGGTGGGCCAGAAGCTCACCGCCGCCTGCTTCAACGCGCCGGTCACCGTGATGGAGACCGCCGGTGAGGGCGGCGCCTGGGGCATCGCGCTGCTGGCGAACTACATGATCAACAAGGCCGACGGCGAGACGCTGGACGACTACCTCGACAAGAAGGTATTCGCCGGAATGAAGAGCAGCGTGCTCGATCCCGACCCGAAGGACGTGGAGGGGCTCAACGCCTATATGGAGCGCTACATCGCGGGTCTGCCCGCCGAGCGCGCGGCCGTGGAGACGCTGAAGTAGTACTCCCGAAAGGAGATTGTACAGAGACAGGGGCCCGTCTGTGCGGCGGGCCCCTGCGGATTGTCAGTGATGTTGCCGGGATGCGTGGGGTCGGGCAGGCTTGCGCCTGCGAGTTAGTGGCGGGCTCCCTTGGCTTGGGTCGCGCCGCTCCCAAGCCAAGGTGTCGCCGCTGCGGCCCGCGGATTGGTGGCGGCGGAGCGGCAGTGCGAATTGACGGAGCTTTGGATGGATGCCGCGGGCCGCTGGGGTTACGCTGGGCGCTGCCCAGACCCGCTTAAGGGGCTTTGCCCCTTAAGAATCCTCACCAAGGAACCTGAGGTCCCTTGGATTCTCCCTTTTGCTGCCGCTTGGTGATACCTGCGTTGCGTTTGTGAAACCTGAATTTGTTTGAAGGAGAATTCGCCTATGACCACCGCCGGAAGGATCGTCAACTACGTCGTGCTCGCGCTGGGCATCGCGATGATCGGCTACTACTTCGCGCTGGGCTTCGCCGTGCGCTTCGGACAGTCGCTGCAGTTTCTGTGGCTGCTGGTCGGCATCGCGTTCGTGGCCCGCTTCGCCTTCTGGGCCTGGGCGGACCATGCGGGCAGGATTCCCCAATCGCCGCTGCTCTTGCCGCTGCGCATCGCCTTCCTGGCGCTGGTGGCGCTGTTTCTGATCGCGGAGGTGCTGATCCTGCTTCCGGGCCTGTCCGAGCCCCCTGCGGGCCTGGACTGCATCGTGGTGCTGGGCGCGCGGGTCAACGGCACGGAGCCCAGCGGCGCGCTGCGCAACCGCACCGACCTGGCGGGCATCTACCTGGAGCGCAACCCGGCCACGATCGCGGTGCTCTCCGGCGGCCAGGGCGAGGGCGAGGAGATCACCGAGGCGCAGTGCATGTACGACCGCTTGGTCGCCCGGGGCATCGATCCCGCGCGGCTGATCCGGGAGGACAAGTCCACCGACACCTCGGAGAATTTGCGCTTCAGCCGGGAGCTGGTGCCCGAGGGCGCAAGCGTTGGGCTGGTGACGAACAACTTCCACATCTGCCGGGCGCTGGGCCTGGCGAAGAAGCTGGGCTGGGAGGTCTCGGCGGTGCCCGTGCCGACCTCGGCAATTTCATTTCCGCACTACATGATGCGGGAATTTGTGGGGATTTGCTATGAGTTGGTGAGGGGCAATATCAAGCTGTAAGATCGCACGGCAGTTCCCGAGCTAAGCGATTCCCAGATGAAGGGATTCCTTCCCCAAATCCTTAATCGAAACGTTTCGTTTATATGTGCTGCCGACCTGCTTTGAAACGACAAACTTCTCTCCATTCTTTGATCGCCGGCAGTGCCCCCCCCCCCCGTTTAAGTATTCATTGCATGCGAGGGGCGGCACTCTTATAGCAAGTGCCGCCCCCTATGGCAGAAGCAAACTCATCCGTTAATTTGAGCAACCGAGTTCCCCTCTATGAGCGTGGCTTTCAACACGATGGACTCTTTGGGAGAGGAATCGCTCTTTTGCAGCCTTCGCAACAAAAGCCCTACGACATTCTCGCATATTTGTTGAATATCCTGTTCAATGGTGGTCAACAAGGGGCGGTATACGATTGCCAAATCATAACAATCGAAGCCAATGAAGGAGATGTCCTCGGGAATCAGCAAGCCGTGCTCCTTGATGGAGAGCAGTACGCCCAATGACAGCGAACTGTTCGCGCCGATTACAGCAGTCGGAGGCACGCGCAGTTCCAGCAGGCGATTCATCATTTTATAGGCTTCGCTTACGGAGGCCTCCCCGAAGGAAATGTACTCTTTGATTATAGGCAAATTATGTTTGTCGAAGGCGCTGTAATATCCCTTCAGTCGATCGCGGAACGGTGTGATATTATCAAATCCATTCACTAGCGCAATCCGTTTATGCCCCGCTTCGATTATCTTGGACGTGGCCTTTTCAACAATTTCTATGTTGTTGGGCGTGACCGAATCGCAAGCAAAATCATCGATCACGCGATCGATCAGTATGATCGGTATGGTAATTCCCTCCAGATCCAGGCGCTTCGTACAAATTGGAACGAGAACAAGCGCGTCAACCGAGCGCTCCAATACAAATTCTATTTTTCTGTTTTCGGATACGGGATCCCCGGGTATGAAAGTGCTTATAATAGAGCTGAATCCGTTTTTATAGAGCAGCGCCTCTATGCCCGAGACAATGTTTCCAAAGAAAGCGGAGTCCAATGTCGGTACGACAATTCCCACCAATGAAGATCGTTTCGTTTTTAGCCCGCGTGCGATGGCGTTCGTCTTGAAATTATAGAGTTGAATCGCCTCGTCGATGGCAATTTTGTTCTTTTCCCTGACTTTGCCGCCGTTTATATATTTTGAGACCGTGGAAGTCGATACATGGCAATGTCGGGCAATATCCTTGATCGTTACACCCATGAACACACCCCATTTAACGAAAATCAATATTATTATCAATAATTCTAAATAAACCGTGTAAAAAAAGCAAGATATTTGATGTAATTTTTTAGAATATAGAATTCAAATAATCCATCCGCAAAGCTTCTGGCAATTATTTCTGTGCATCCTGAAGAAAATTTTCTTAATTCCTGCCAAAACACTTGACAAGGAAAAAACTTAGGTGTTATAATTGCAAAAACGAAACGATTCGTTTTTATGTCAACGGAAACTTTGGAAGGAAATTGTTTCGACGAGAGAGAGGAGGCTATCACAATGAGGTTTTTTGTAGATACGGCGAATATCGATGACATCAAGAGGGCTTTTGATCTGGGGATCATCACAGGAGTGACGACGAATCCCGTTCTGATTCGCAGGGAAGGGACACAAGACATCCGCACAAGGATTGAGAAAATCCGCGCGTGCATCGGAGACGGCGAAATCCTTACGCAGGTTGTCGCGCGCGATACGGATGAAATCCTTCGTCAGGCAAAACTGATCAGCACCTGGGATCCGAATATTACAATCAAGGTGCCGCTCACGCTCGGGGGCATCCCTGCAATTGCGGAACTCAGCAAAATGAATATTCGCACTTGCGCGACGGTGGTATTCGACGCCGCCCAAACCCTCGCCGCCGCCGCTGCGGGAGCTACCTACGTCGCCGCGTTTTTGAATCGAACAAATGCGCTCGGCATTGACGGATTTAAGATGATGGAAGACATCATTGACGCTTTCAAAAAGCAGGGAACCAAGACGCAAGTTGTCGCGGCAAGCGTTGAAAATGCCCACGACGTCCTTCGCTCCGTGAAGCTTGGCGCCGATGTCGTTACCGCGCCGTACAGCGTTTACGAGGCGCTCATTCGAAATACGGCATCCTACGCCACGGTCGAAGAGTTCTTAACGGGATGGTCCTGCAAAGAGATATGAGCGGTTTGAAAATCTCGGCCGCAAGCACATCGAAAGGCATTTCGTTGTTGGGAGGAAAAAATGGATTGTTTGCTTCGCACAAGTAATATCACCAAAACCTTCCCCGGTGTAAAAGCGTTGGAGGATGTAAGCATCGACGTTTATCCGGGCGAGGTTCACGCGCTGCTCGGCGAAAACGGCGCAGGCAAATCGACGTTGATGAAGATCCTCAACGGAGCTTATCAGCCGGACAGCGGTGATATTTATATCCGGGGAGAGAAAGCTCGCATTGATAATCCTCATGAAGCGCAGAAACTAGGGATTTCTATCGTCTATCAGGAGTTTAATCTGTGCGATCACATTTCCATTGCCAACAATATCTTCCTCGGAAGAATGAAGTCCAACATGGGAATCATCGATGACAAATGGCTCTATACGGAGAGCCGCAAACTGCTCGATCGCATCGGCTTGAATCGAGATCCCCGCGAACAGGTGCGGTCGTTGAGCGTTGCGGAAAAACAAATGGTCGAAATTGCCAAAGCGTTGTCCTACAATGCGGATGTGATCGTATTTGACGAGCCCACGTCTTCTTTGACCGAAAAGGAGATTGCGCAGCTCTTTGAAATTATCAAAAAGCTGCGCAATGCGGGAAAAGGGATCTTCTATATCTCGCATCGCTTGGAAGAATTGGCCAGCATTGCAGATCGCGTTACCGTTCTGCGCGACGGAAAGCACATTGCAACGTACAACTATTCGGATGTCACGATCGAAATGCTGATCCGCCTAATGGTGGGGCGCAGCCTCACAGACAAATTCCCACAGGAGAAGAGAACGATCGGAGAGACGTACTTCACGGCGAAAAATCTCCGGCGCAAGGGATTTGTCGACGTGGACGGCCTCTCGCTTCGAAGGGGGGAAATCTTGGGCATAGCGGGTCTAGTGGGCGCCGGAAGAACAGAAACGATGCGATTGATTTTCGGAGCCGACAAAGCCGACGCACCCATGGAAATCCGTCTGGACAACCGGAATCTGGCTATCCATTCTCCCAAACAGGCGATCGCAAACGGGATTGTTTATTTGACGGAGGATCGAAAGGGAAACGGCTTGGCGCTCAGCTTAGATGTTGAAAAAAACATCAATATGGCTTCACACCACGAAATCGCCAGGAAATATGTCGTTCGAACTAAACTGGCGCAGGGGAACGCCCGCCGCTTCGTAGATACCCTGAGCATTAAGACTCCCAGTATTTTTCAAAAGACGCAATTCTTGAGCGGAGGAAATCAGCAAAAAGTCATTCTTGCGCGGTGGCTGTGCCGACAATGCAAGGTTCTGATCATCGATGAGCCAACCCGAGGAATCGACGTCGGCGCTAAGTATGAAATCTATAAACTGATGAACTATCTGTCCGCACAGGGTATTGGCATAATTATGATTTCATCGGAGCTTCCAGAAATCCTGGGCATGAGCGATCGAGTGCTTGTATTTTGCGAGGGAAGGATCGCCGTCGAGCTGGATATAAAGGAAGCGAATCAGGAAATTATACTCAGATATGCGGCCGGCGTATCGAACACCTGATTTGAACAAATACGAGGAGGCACAAGCAAATGAAAGAATTGCGGAGTGGGTCTGTAAAATCTCTGCTTTCAAAGATCTCGTCAAGTGTCGGTCCATTCTTAGTGGTACTTGGCATATCGCTATTCTTCGCCGTCACGACGCCGTCTTTTTTGACGCTCTCTAACTTCCTGGCTTTAGGGCATTCCGCATCCCTGTATGTATTGATGGCAATGGGCCTGAGCTACGTCCTGATCAGCGGCGGAACCGACCTTTCCGCCGGCTCGGTGGTGGGACTCTGCGGCGTCATCTGTGCGCTGATGATGCGAAATTATAGCATCTCGGTGGCGCTTTCCGTCGCAATCGCGTTGATTTGCGGCGTAGTTTGCGGCCTGATAAACGGCCTCTTGGCAACGAAATTGGGGCTGGTTCCCTTCATCGCCACGTTGGGCACGCAATGGGTATTTCGAGGGATTTGCAACCTGTTGGGATCCGGCAGCGCTGTATCCGTGCGAGATTCCGCGAATCCCGCGCTTGCGGATCAATTCTATCAAATCGGCGGAGGCAAACTGTTCTCGATACCTGTACCGATTTACATTTTCGTATGCTGCGCGATTCTGCTGTCCTTTTTGCTAAAGAAGACGGTCTTTGGCCGTGACCTGTACGCGGTCGGCAGCAATTCGGAGGCGGCACGCCTGTCAGGCATCGACGTCTTTAAAACGAAGCTGATCGCCTATATCATTTGCGACACGATGGCGGCGCTGGCAGGTATCGTACTGGCCGCACGTCTCGTCTCAGGGCAGACCTCCTCGGGCATGAGCTATGAATTCGAGGGCATCTTCGCCGCCGTAATTGGCGGAGTCAGCCTATCGGGAGGAGAGGGCACAATCCTTGGTGCAGTGATCGGCGCTTTCGTAGTAGCCGTCTTGAGAAACGGCTTGAATCTGAATGGCGTCAGCAGTTTCTGGCAGCAGGTCATTCTGGGCATTTTGATCATTGTCGCCGTCTACATCGATGCAAGGCGCGTTAAAAATCAAAAGGCAAAGACCGCAATGATAAGAAAATAATGTGGATCCAACCACGTTATTAAATAAGAAGGAGGAAAGAACTATGAAGCGAGTGTTGGTACTTTTCCTGACCCTGGTTTTGGTGCTTGCGATGGTGGGCGTCGCAAATGCTGAGAGCGAGAAGATTCTCATCTATTACATCGGTAGAGATGCGAATTCCCTGTTTTGGCAGACTTGCAACGCCGGCGCCGAACAGGCGGCCGAGGATCTCGGTTTCGAACTCAAATCCCTGAACCCTCAGGCGGAATCCGATATCAATGGACAGATTGATATGGTCGTTTCCGCAATGAATGCCGGAGCCAAAGGCATTGCCCTGTCTCCCTTGGATACGAAGGCGCTGATCTCCACCTGCAAAGAGGTGATGGATGCCGGCATCAAGCTTACCATGATTGACTCGGTCGTCGCCTCGGAGGACTACGACGTGGCCTTCCGGACGGACAACTTCGCCGCGGGCGCCGCGTCCGCCCAGCACGTTGCGGAGGCGATCAACGGAGAAGGAAAGGTGTTCGTCCTTACCGCGGTCTCCGGAGCAGAATCCTGCAATCTCCGCGACCAGGGATTCATTTCCGAGATGACGGAGAACTGGCCGAACATTGAAGTGATTAATGCGAATGAGCAGGTCAACTGCAACAACGACGTAAACCAGGCCATGTCCATTGTAACGGATGTGCTGGCGGCAAACCCGGATCTCAAGGGCGTGTTTGGCGACAACCTGTATGCTTGCAAGGGCGCAGCCGTGGCCGTGCAGGAATCGGGCATGGATGTCGTCGTGAGCGGCTTTGACTCCGATACGGATGTGAATACCATGCTGGAGGAGGGTTCAATCCTTTCTCTGACTCAGCAGAGACCCTTTACGATGGGCTATGAAGCGGTCGCTACCGCTTACAAGCTTGCGATGGGCGAGGAAATCGAGCACGGTATCGTCGACACCGGTTTCGCGGTCGCGACCAAGGAGAACATGCACGATCCGGAAATCGAAGAGCTCATGCTGTCCTAACGCCACGGCGTGCATCTGATTTCCCCGTCGCGGATTGATTGAACCGACAATCATCGCCCTCATCCTCAAATGAGGGCGATGAATTAGTAGACTATTTTCAAGGAAAGTGAGATGTAGCGATGATGGTTAGCAAGCCACAGCATCATGAGATTGATACGACGAAAATGACGCCTCAGGATTTTGCGAAGCTCCTGGATCATTCGTTTCTCAAAACGTTTTTTACCAAGAGGGATCTGGACGTTTTCTGCGACGATATGAAGAACTATTCGCTGAAGTATTGCTCCGTGAGCAGTTCAACGGTCGCCGACGCGGTAAAGCGCCTAAAGGGCACCGACATTCAGGTGGGCGCCGCAATCGGCTTTCCGATGGGAAGGATCTGTTCCGAGATCAAGGCGGCGGAATTGGAGCTGGCAATTCGGCACGGCGCGGCGTTCTACGACATGATCGGCGACATTGCCGCAATTAAGGAGCACGATTGGGATCGCTTCATGCAGGACATGGAAACCGTTCAGAAGGTTGCCATTCCAAACAAGATTCCCGGCAAAGTAATCATTGAAACGTGTTACTTGACCGACGCGGAAATGGTGAAGGCCGCCGAGCTTGCGGTTGAGGCCGGAATGGACTACGTCAAGACCAGTTCGGGTTTTGCTCCCGCGCCGTATAAAACGGCCGTGCAGATTACCAACATCCACGAAATTCGCCTGTTGAAGGACGCGGTCGGCCCGGATGTAGGGATTAAAGCCTCCTCCGGTTGCGAGTGTTTTGACACCGCCCTAGCCTACATAAAGGCCGGCGCCACGCGCATTGGCACAGACATCGCGCCGCAGCTCGTCGCGGAGTGCGCCTTGCGCTATAAGCACAGAAACGATTGATGAAAAGGAGGCGCGAATATGAATCGGCAGAAATTGACGGAGAGAAACCGGGATCGGGAGCTTGGGCAGATTTGCTATGTAACGGACGATTACATGCGAACGATCAAGTTCATGACGGAGAAACTCGAAATCGGGCCGTGGAAGTTGCTGGCAATCTCCAATGAATCGGCGAACAACATCCAGCTAGACGGCGAGTCAGTGACGGAACCGTTCCGCTCCTATATTGCGATCGCAAACGTAGGGGGAATGGAAATTGAAGTTATCCAGCCCGGATTCGGTCCGAACCCCTATTCGAAGTATCTGCAGGAGCGGGGGTGCGGATTGCATCACATCAAGTTCAAAGTCGCTGACAATGACCTTCTGAAGAAGGAAGTGGATTACCTCGCCAAATTGGTCGGCAAGGGCGTTCAGTACAGCGGCGAGTACGGATTGGACAGGCATTATTACATCGACACATATGATCAACTGGGTTCATATGTCGAGCTGGGCAATTTTGCCGATATGCCCGTCCCTCCCGAACCGCTCGGCTTTTATCCGGAGGAGTAAGGCAACAAGACGTCAGCATCCGTGTAAACTTGCAAAGCAGCCGCCGCAGACTCGATTCCGCGGCGGCCTTCCCATCTTTTGCCCGCGCCAATCCGCTCCTTTTCACGGTGCGGCTACCCTCGCGCGGGGAGCTCCACCGTGAATCGAATCGCGCGGTCCAGGTAGTCGGCGGTGATTTTGCCGCGGTGCATTTCGGCGATGGCGCGGGCGGCGGACAGGCCGATGCCGTAGCCGCCGCCGGTTTGGGTGCGCGCGCCGTCGCCCCGGTAGAAGCGGTCGAACAGCGCCTCGGGGGCGCAGTCCGGCAGCGCGTCCACGTCGTTGGTCAGCGCGATTCGCGCCCGGCCGCGGCGCTTCTCCATCCGAAGCTCCACCGCCCCGCCCTCCCTGGCGTACTGCACGGCGTTGTCCAGCAGCATGTGCGCCAGCTGCTGCAGGTACTCCCGGCTGCCGCGCACGAAGATCTCGCCGCCCAGATCCACCGTCAGCTTCAGTCCGCGCTCCGCGATGCGCTCGGCGTAGGGCTCGATCTCCGCCTGCCACAGCGCCCGCAGCTCCACCCGCTCCCGGGGCAAATTCACGCTGCGCTCGTCGATGCGCGCCATGAACAGCATCCGCTGCAATAGCGCATTCAGCCGGTCGATCTGGCCGCGGATGTTCCGGCTCCAGCGGTTCTCGCCCTGAATCAGCTCCATCGCGTCCAGGTTGGAGAGTATGATCGCCGCCGGGGTCTTGATCTCGTGCCCGGCGTTGGTGATGAACTGCTTCTGGCGCTCCATGTTCGCCGCGTAGGAGCGCACCATCCGCTTCGACACCGGCAGCAAAATCAGAAACAGCGCCGCCAGCGCCGCGATGCCGATGCGCAGCGCCGCGAGCAGTATCCCGCTCAGCATGCGAATCGAGGCGGAGTTGTCCAGCATGGCGAGCCTCGCGCTCCCGTCCTCGCCCGCGCGCAGCAGGTACTTGTAGGGGCCGATCTTGCCGGAGGATTCGCCCGAATCCAGGATCTGCCGCGCGTACTCCCGCGCCGCGTCCGGGTCGGATTCCAGCATGCCCCGGGCGGTGACCTCGCCGATTTCGCCGTCCGCGCCCACCTCCACCAGGTAGTGCGCGCCCAGCCGCAGCCAGGGCCCCGGCGCGTAGCCGAAGTTCAGCCCCGGCTCCCGCTCCGCGGGGCGGGGGCGCTCGCCGTCCAGCGCCCACTCCAGCGAGCGCTGGGCGGAGTTCTCCATCTGCACGTAGCCCGTGGCCGCGATGCCGCCCTCCACCAATAGAAGCAGTATGCCGAACGCCGCCATCGCGCCCAGTATGAAGCGCCGGCGCAGCGAGCGGATCATCGCTTCACCTCCAGCGAGTAGCCCAGGCTGCGCTTGGAGCGAATCTCCACGTCCGCGCCCAGCGAAGCGAGCTTCTTGCGCAGGTAGGAGATGTAGACCCAGACCGAGCCCACCTCCGCGTCGGAATCGCCGCCCCAGACCCGCTCCAACAGCGCGTCGGCGGAGAAGGTGATGCCGGGATTTCGCATGAACAGCTCCATCAGCTGATACTCCAGCCGGCTCAGCTCCCGCACCTCGCCGTTGCAGCGAAGCTCCGCCCGGCTCTGGTCGAGCTCCAGGCTGCCCTGGCGCAGCACGTCCGGTATGAAGCTCTCCCGCCTCCGCAGCATCGCCCGCACCCGGGCCAGCAATTCGCCCATGTTGAAGGGCTTGGGCAGGTAGTCGTCCGCCCCGGCGTCCAGGCCCGCGATGCGGTCCTCCACCTCCGCCTTTGCGGTCAGCAGCAGCACCGGCGTGCGCACACCCTCCCGGCGCAGCGCCGCGAGCACGCTCAATCCGTCGCGCTTGGGCATCATGATGTCCAGTATGATGCCGTCGTAGCTTCCGGAGCGAGCGTAGTGCAGCGCCTCCTCGCCGTCGGCCACCGCATCCACGGCGTACTTGTGGTAGCTCAGTATGTCCACCACGGCTTCGGCCATGGCGATTTCGTCCTCCGCGAGCAGCAGCCGCACGGCGTCCACCTCCCCCTTCGTGCCATCATATTACACCCCCAACCTTAATTCAAGCTGAGAGCGAATTCGTTCACAGATTGTTTCCAAAACCTGCGACACAAGTTCAAAAAGGCCGGGGCGGCGTTTAAGGCTCAATTAAGGTTGCCCCCTTAGAATGGAGCCAGAACGCGGAAAGGAAATTTCTTTCATGAACAAGGCCCCCAAGAAGCGCAGGCGCTGGCTGCGCAGGCTCGTCTGGACGCTCATTCTCCTCCTGATTCTCGCCGGTGTGGGCTACTACGCCTACGCCGCGCTCAAGCAGGAGTACACCGTCACCTACGACAGCTACACAGCCACCACCGGCAGCATCTCCAACGCGCTGAGCTTCAGCGGAAATTTGAGCCTGATCGACTCCGCCAGCTACACCGCCCCCGCCAACGCCACCGTGCGCAAGCTCTACGTGGCCGAGGGAGACCGGGTCTCCGACGGCGACCGGCTGCTGCGGCTTTCCAACGGCACGACCGTCGAGGCCGAATTCGACGGCACGGTGAATGCGCTGAGCGTGGCCGAGGGCGACGAGGTCTACGCGGGCGACCCGCTGATCCAGGTGGCCGACTTCGACCACCTGCGCGTGTCCATGCGGGTGGACGAGTACGACATCAACGACGTGTCCGTCGGCCAGGCCTGCACCGTGACCGCCACTGCCACCGAGCAGAGCTTCGAATCCGAAATCGCCTCCATCGATTACATCTCCGCCTCGGGCGGCAACGTGGCCTACTACACCGCCACCTGCGACGTGGCCGTGGACGGCGGCGTCTACCCCGGCATGCAGGCCACCGTCACCATCCCGAAGGAGGAAGCCGACAATGTGGTCGTGCTCAACATGAGCGCGCTGAGCTTCGACCGCCAGAACAGCGCCTTCGTCTACATGAAGGACGAGAGCGGGGAGCTGACCGAGGTGCCGGTCGAGGTGGGCGTGAGCAACGGCAACTACGTGGAGATCGTCAGCGGCCTGGAGGACGGCGACGAGGTGTTCGTCGAGAGCCAGGAGGAGGAAGCGGCCAGCGGCCTGGGCGGCCTGCTCTCCGGCATGTTCGGCCAGCAGCAGTTCAACCCGAACCAGGGCGCCATGCGCAACCGCGGCAACTGGAATGGCGGCAGCGGCGGCAATATGCCCGGCGGCAGCATGCCCGGCGGCTTCGGCGGAAGCTCCGGCGGCGCGCCCTCCCGGAGCGGCTCCGGCCAGGCGGGAGGCGGGCGCTGATGGGCACCTTCTTCCGGATGCGCGGCATCTGCAAATCCTACTTCGTGGGCGGCGAGGACGCGCCGGTGCTCAAGAACGTCGATCTGGACGTGGAGCCGGGCGAGTACCTGAGCGTGCTCGGCCCCTCGGGCAGCGGCAAATCGACGCTCATGAACATCATCGGCTGCCTGGACGTGCCCACCAGCGGCGAATACACGCTGCTCGACCAGGAGGTCGAGGAGATGGACGAGGCCGGGCTGGCCCACGTGCGCAGCCGGGAGATCGGCTTCATCTTCCAGAACTCCCAGCTGCTGCCCCGGCTGAGCGCCCAGAAGAACGTGGAGCTGCCGCTGATCTACGCGGGCGTGCCGCCGAAGCAGCGCAAAAAGCGCGCCGCCGAGATGCTGGAGCGCGTGGGCCTGGCGGAGCGGCGGGGCTACCTGCCCACCCAGCTCTCCGGCGGCCAGCAGCAGCGCGTGGCCATCGCCCGGGCGCTGGTGGGCGATCCCTCCATATTGCTGGCCGACGAGCCCACCGGCGCGCTGGACCAGAAGACCGGCCGCCAGGTGATGGCGCTGTTCCGGGAGCTCAACGACGAGGGCCGCACCATCATCATGATCACCCACGACATGAACATCGCCAAGTACGCCCGGCGGGTGGTGCACATCATCGACGGCGAGCTGACGGAGGGAGGCGGCACCGAAGATGCTTAGTTCCCTGCGCGCGGGCTTCGTGATGCTGCGCGAGTGCGTGGCCATGTCGATGAGCAACATCGTAAGCAACCGGGTGCGCTCGCTCTTGACGGTGCTTGGAATTCTGATCGGCGTCACGGCGGTCATCGCGCTGATCTCCACGGTGTCCGGCGTTTCCGGCTCGCTGTCCTCGTCGTTCTCGTCGATGGGCGCGGGCACGCTGACGGTGAACGTCACCGGCAGCGACCTGAAGACCGGCATGACGGCCGAGGATCTGGACGAGCTGCGGGCGATGGACATCGTGGACGGCATCACGCCGAACGTGTCGCTCTCCGCCCGGGTGTCCCGGGGCGGAAGCTACGACACCGGCATCTCCGTGTCCGGCCGCAACGCCTACTACTTCCAGACCAACCCGGACGCCATCGAGCGCGGCCGGACGCTGAGCTTCATCGACGAGGACAACCGCACCGACGCCTGCTGGATCAATGCGGAGATGGTCGAGACCTTCTTCTTCGGCGTGGACCCCATCGGCGAAAAGCTCTACATCTCCGGCGTGCCCTTCCTGGTGGCGGGCATACTCTCGGACGAGCAGGCCGAGAGCGTCTCCGACATGATGAGCGGCGGCGTGGACATCGTGATCCCCTACACCACGGCGCTGAAGATGAACAACGCCAGCGCCGTCACGTCCTTCACCGTCTACCTGGCGTCCGGCGTGGACTCCGAGGCGGCGGCGGACGAGATCGAGGCGGCCATGGACGCCATGTTCAGCTACGAGGAGGACTGCTTCACCGTGACCACCATGTCCGGCATCGAGGACACGATGGAGGAGATGCTGAACATGATGGCGGCGCTGCTGGCGGGCATCGCGTCCATCGCGCTGGTCGTGGGCGGCATCGGCATCATGAACATGATGCTGACCTCCGTCACCGAGCGCACGGCGGAGATCGGCCTGAAGAAGGCGCTGGGCGCGCTGCCCTGGCAGATACAGGCGCAGTTTCTGATCGAATCCTTTCTGCTGTCGATGATCGGCGGCGTGGCGGGCGTGGCGCTGGGCCTGGCGCTGTCGTTCGGACTGTGCCGGGCGCTGGGCACGGACTTCGCGCTCTCCTGGGGCGCCATCGCCCTGGGCACCGGCTTCTCGGCGGCGGTGGGCATCATCTTCGGCTGGGCCCCGGCGCGCAAGGCCAGCAAGCTGAACCCCATCGACGCGCTGCGTTCGATATAATTGAGATCATAATCCGAGATCGGGAGGTATGCGGCATGAACATCTTCAAGCGAACCCTGGCGGCGCTGCTGGCGCTCGGCCTGCTCGCGCCCTGCGCGCTGGCGGATGGACTGAGCCTGAGCGGCACGGTGGCGGCCTCGCGCACGGTCCAGGTCTGGGCGCCCATCGGCGGAACCGTCGCCTCGGTGGACGCGGAGGCCGGGCAGAGCGTGAAGGTCGGCGACCCCATCGCCACGCTGGCGACGGAAAAGGTCTACGCCAGCGAGTCCGGCACGATCACCGGCGTGTTCATCCAGCCGGGCGACGACGTAGAGACCGTCTCCAACCGCTACGGCGCGGCGATGTACATCGAGGGAGAGGCGGTCTACACCATCGACGCCAGCACCGAGAACGCCTACAACGCCACCGCCAACCGCTTCGTGCACGTGGGCGAGAGCGTCCACCTGCGCTGCTATTCCGACGCCGATCACAGCGGGGATGGCGTGATCACCGCCATCGAGGGTACCAGCTTTACGGTCGACGTGACGTCGGGCGCGTTCCTGGTGGGCGAGACGGTCAGCGTCTTCCGCGGCAGCGCCACGGCCGCCAACCGCATCGGCCGGGGCACGCTCTCCCGCAAGAGCCCCACGGCCGTCACCGGCCAGGGAAGCGTCGTCTCCGTCGCGGTGCGCGACGGGGACGAGGTGCAGCGGGGCGATCTGCTCTTCGAGACGCTCAGCGGCGGCTTCGACGGGCTCTACATGAGCGGCAACCAGATCCTCGCCCCCGAGGACGGCGTGATCGCCCAGCTCAACCTGCAGCAGGGCTCGCCCGTCGAAAAGGGCGCGGTCGCGGCGGTGCTCTACCCGAGCGACGCCATGTGCATCGAGGCGGAGGTCTACGAGGGCGACCTGGCGCTGATCGGCGAGGGCGACCCGGTGGACATCGAGCTGATCTGGAACCAGGATTCGGAGGTGCGCTACAGCGGCACGGTGGCGCGCATCTCCGCGCTGGCCACGTCGGCGGCGAGCGCCGCCGAGGGCGGAGGCGGGAGCGCCGGCGGCGATGCGGCATCGGTCGAGACCAGCTACACCGCCACCATCGCCTTCACCCCGGACGCCCAGACCCGCTACGGCATGACCGCCGTGGTGATGACCCACGAGGAAGAGGACGAGGAACTCGACGAGGAAGAGGAGCTCGACGAGGAGCCCGAAGAGGAACCCGATGAGGAACTCGGCGAAGCGCCCGAGGCGAGCGGCGAGCCCCCGGAGGACGCCTCCGGCGGAGCGCGCGGCGGCAAGGACGGCGAGCGGCGCGGAAGGCCGCAGGACTTCCCGGGCGCGGAGGAGGTGGAGACCGATGAATAGGCGGCTGATCGCGGCGCTGCTGGCGCTGACGCTGACCATCTCCGGCGCGTACCTCGCCCACGGCGAGGAGGCCCCGGAGGAGCCCGCCCCCGCCGCCGAGGCGGAGAGCACGGAGGAAAAGGCGGAGGCGAAGGAGACGAAAGAAACGAAGGAAACAAAGGAAGCTTCGGACGAAGCGGAAGCGAAAGCAGACGAAGTAGAAGCGGAAGCAGACGAGGCGGAGGCCTCGGAGCCGGCTTCTAAAGATGCGGAGATTTCCGCCGAGGAGCAGGCTCTGCCCGAGCAAGATGCGCCGGAGGACGCCGAAGCGCAGACCGCAAGCGCCGAAGCCGAGGGCGACGCCCCCGAACAGGACGCCCCCGACGCCGGGGAAACGGATGCACTGGAAGCGGAGCTCGCGGGCGAGGGCGGCGAAGATCCCGACCCCGGCGCGCAGGAGGACGGCGGCGAGGAAGGCGATTCTGAAACGACGCCCGATCCCGAAGCCACACCCACCCCCGAAGCCACACCTGATCCGGACGCCACGCCTGACCCCGAAGCCACGCCCGATCCCGACGCCACACCCGACCCGGATGTCACGCCCGATCCCGAAGCGGGCTTCTCCATCACCGCCGAGGGCGGTGTGCGGCAGGAGGATGGCAGCTGGCGGATCCCCTGCGCCGCGCCGGAGGATGCGCTGCGCTTCAGCTGGACCGCCGTCGAGGGCGCGAGCGGCTACGCGTGGGAGATCATCGACGCCGAGGGCAAGCCCGTCTCCGCAGGAACCACCGAGTCCGAATGCGCGCTGGAGCTGCGCGCCAGGGACTACGTGAGCGGCAGCTTCACACTCACCGTGCGCGCCCAGCTGCCCGAGGGCGCGGAGCCCCAGGAGGCGAGCCTCACCTTCGCGCTGGAAATGTCCGAGCAGCCCGGCGAACAGACCGGCGGCCGCCCGTCCGGCGGCTTCGGCGGCGGCAGGCCCTCCGGCATGGGCTCCGGTTCCGGTAGCTCCGCGGGCGCGGGCCAGGGCGAGCAGGGCCTGCAGGTCACCCCCGGCGAGGCGCTGACCGACGACCACGCCTCGGGCTCCAAGGACATGACCGCCTACGGCACGGTCGCGCTCAGCATCGCCAGCTCCTCCCAGACCCGGCTCACGCTGGGCGGCACGGAGCTGGACATCTCCCTGACCGGCGGCGGCAGCTTCAAGGCGAAGCTCTCCGGCGGCAAGCTGACCCTCTCCGCCGGAGCGAACGAACAGTGGAGCGTCAACGCCCTGGCGCTGGAGGTGCTCGCCCGCAGCGGCGTGGACGAACTGACGCTCTACTGCGGCGATTCCAGCGCGGAGCTGCCCACAAGCCTGCGCTTCCAGGGCCCGGTCTACGCCGCCTGCCGCGCCCGGGGCTGCGTCGCCAAGGACTTCGAGCTGCGCGCCTCCGCCTCCGGCATACTCGTATACGCGGACGGCGAGCGCTGCGCGCTGGCGGACGACGGCACGCTCGTGCGGGAGTGAGGTGAATGCCATGAAGAAGCGCATACTTACCGCCGCTCTGGCGCTGGCGTGCCTGACCGGCGGCGCGCTGGCGGAGGTCTACGACGGCGTGACCGTCGCCGCCGCCACCGAGGCCGTGCCCGCCGAATCCGGCGGCACCGTGGAGACCGCATGCGTCCAGGCCGGCTCCGTCGTCGCCCAGGGCGAGCTCCTGGCCGGGCTGCGCACCCGCAAGGTGTTCGCCGCCGAGGACGGCACCGTGGCGCGCATACTCTGCGGCGAGGGCGCGAAGCTGGACGGCCCCGCGCTGGAGCTCGCGCCGGTCTCCCGCTACACGATCCGCTGCAGCGTGGAGGACGCCTACCAATCGGCCGCCAGCACCCGGGTCCGGGTGGGCGAAACGCTCTACATCCGCTGCGACTCCAACGGCACGCACCGGGGCACCGGCGTGATCACGAAAATCGAGGGCAACGAGTACCAGGTGGACGCCACCGGCGGCGAGTTCTACGTGGGCGAGGCCGTGCGTCTGTTCCGGGACGCGGGTTTCACCCGCTCCCAGCGCGTGGGCTACGGCACCGTGCTGGTATCGGACGTGCAGCGCTACGAGGGCCAGGGCACGCTGACGAAGCTCCACGTGTCCGAGGGCGAGTACGTGGAGCGCGGCGAGCTGCTCTTCGAATGCGCAGACGGCACGCAGACCGAGCTCTACGCCCCCGCGGCGGGCATCGTCACCGAGGCCGTCGAGGCGGGCGCGACGCTGCAGGCCCACCAGACCGCCTTCGCCATCGCGCCGCTGAGCGGGCTCCGGGTGGAGCTCAGCCTGGACGAGACCGCGGCGGCGGCCCTGGAAATCGGCGAAAGCGTGGAGCTGATCTACGCGGGCGACCCGGACGAGACCGTCTACACCGGCACGGTGGAGTTCATCTCCCAGATTCCGGAGGACGGGGCCTATAAGGTTCGCATTGAGCCCGAAGTATTCCCCAATCGCCTGGGACTGACCGTCTACGTGCGCACGGCGGAGTGACGCTCCGCGGCGGTACGACGCCCCACCGTAACCCCAGAAGGGAGAATCCAAGGAACCTCAGGTTCCTTGGCAGGTCTGGGCGGAGCCCAGCGTAACCCCCGCTACCTCCAGCGGCCCGCGGACACCAAATCATTGCCCGGCAATGCGCACCAACGCACCATCGCCTCCATACCGCGGGCCGCTTCGAGGCGAGTTTTGGCCCGGAAAGCTTTCGCTTTCCGGGCCAAAGAGCAAACAAAACGTTCGCATTTCCTTTCGCAAAATACGCCTCCGCCGCCACAGAATAGCCAAAGCTTCGAGGGATTGATCAAACCAAGGGGCCCGGTTTGGTCGCCGGGGAGCCTTGCGATGGCGGATGAATTCGGGGGCTTTGGCGGGCGGCGTCGCGTTTCAGAAAGTTAGTGGCGGCTACTTTTAAATCGGGGAAGCTACGCTTCCCCTCATAAAAGGCGCGCCGCCGGCGGCCCGCGGTATGGAGGCGAAGAAACGCAGGTATGCTATGCCTGGCTATGAATTGACACCGCGGGCCGCCTGAGAGCGTGGCCTTGTGCCTCAAGCCGCAGCCGCCTGCCTGGCGCAGCCTTTGGGACCACGCTGGGCGCTGCCCAGACCTGCTTAAGGGACGCTGTCCCTTAAGAATTCCTGCCAAGGAACCTGAGGTTCCTTG
>CANQGC010000013.1 GCA_947600345.1 uncultured Clostridia bacterium | reverse complement strand
ACGGGGAGCGCTTGACGCTCCCCATCTCTCCTTGGCCCCCCGGGAGGGGCCTCCGCCCGCAGGCGGGCATCGGCGATGCAAAGCATCGCCGATGAAGGGAATCCCCAGTGGGGATTCCCAATCCCATGCAGCCCGAAGGGCGGCATCGCCCGCAGGCGCATAAGCGCCCGAAGGGCGCAACCGCACCCGCGAGGGCGCGAAAATGCGCCGCGCGTTCCGCGCGGCGCATTCGCCCTCGGGGGATTGAAAAAGGGGCCGCCGAAGCGGCCCCCCTTTTTATTTCCCCTTCTTCTCATTGATTGCGGCCTGCGCGGCGGCGAGGCGGGCGATCGGGACGCGGAAGGGCGAGCAGGATACGTAGTTCAGGCCGATCTTGTGGCAGAACTCGACGCTCGACGGGTCGCCGCCGTGCTCGCCGCAGATGCCCAGCTTGATGTTCGGGCGGGTGGCGCGGCCCTTCTCGGCAGCCATCTCGATCAGCGCGCCCACGCCGGTCTGGTCCAGCTTGGCGAAGGGATCGAACTCGTAGATCTTGTGCTCGTAGTAGGCGCCCAGGAACTTCGCGGCGTCGTCGCGGCTGAAGCCGAAGGTCATCTGGGTCAGGTCGTTGGTGCCGAAGGAGAAGAACTCGGCCTCCTTGGCGATCTCGTCGGCGGTCACGGCCGCGCGCGGGATCTCGATCATCGTGCCGATGTGGTACTGCATGTAGATGCCGGCTTCCTCGATCAGGCGGTCGGCGGTCTTCACGACCACGTCCTTGACGAACTTGAGCTCCTTGACCTCGCCCACCAGCGGGATCATGATCTCGGGCACGATGCGGTACTCGGGATGCTCGCGGTTGACGTTGATGGCGGCGGAGATCACGGCCTCGGTCTGCATCTCGGCGATCTCGGGATAGGTGACGGCCAGGCGGCAGCCGCGGTGGCCCATCATCGGGTTGAACTCGTGCAGCGAGGCGACCTTCTCCCTGATCTGCTCGACGGTCACGCCCATCTCGGCGGCGAGCTCTTCCATCTCGGCCTCGGTGTTGGGCAGGAACTCGTGCAGCGGCGGATCGAGGTAGCGGATCGTCATCGGACGGCCCTCGAGCACCTTGTACATGGCCTCAAAGTCGCCCTGCTGGTAGGGGCGCAGCTTGGCCAGCGCCTCCTTGCGGCCCTTGACGTCGTCGGCCAGGATCATCTCGCGCACGGCCTTGATGCGGTCGCCCTCGAAGAACATGTGCTCGGTGCGGCACAGGCCGATGCCCTCCGCGCCGAACTTCACGGCCTGGGCCGCGTCGCGCGGGTTGTCGGCGTTGGTGCGAACGTGCAGGTGGCGCGCCGCGTCGGCCCACTTCATGAAGCGGTCGAAGTTGCCGGAGATGCTGGCCTCCTGGGTCGGAATGGCCGAACCGTAGATCTTGCCGGTGGAGCCGTCGATGGAGATCCAGTCGCCCTCGTGGTACTCCTTGCCGCCCAGCACGAAGTACTTCTCGTCGGCGTGCATCTTGATCTCCGAGCAGCCGGAGACGCAGCAGGTGCCCATGCCGCGGGCGACGACCGCCGCATGGCTGGTCATGCCGCCGCGCACGGTGAGGATGCCCTCGGAGGCAACCATGCCCTCGATGTCCTCCGGGGAGGTCTCCAGGCGGACCAGCACGACCTTCTGGCCGCGCTCCTTCCACTCCTTGGCTTCCTCGGCGGTGAACACCACCTGGCCGCAGGCGGCTCCCGGGGAGGCGGCCAGGCCCTGGCCGATGGGCTTGGCTTCCTTGAGCGCCTTGGCGTCAAACATCGGATGCAGCAGGGAATCCAGCTGCTTGGGCTCCACGCGCAGCACGGCCTCCTCCTCGGTGATCATGCCCTCATCCACCAGATCCACGGCCACCTTCAGGGCCGCGGCGGCGGTGCGCTTGCCGTTGCGGGTCTGGAGCATGTAGAGCTTGCCGTTCTCGATGGTGAACTCCATGTCCTGCATGTCCTTGTAGTGGTTCTCCAGGTTGTTGGCGATGGTCTTGAACTGCTCGTAGACCTCGGGCATATCCTGGGCTAGCTGGGAGATGGGGCTGGGCGTGCGGATGCCGGCCACGACGTCCTCGCCCTGGGCGTTGATCAGGTACTCGCCGAAGAGCGCCTTCTCGCCGGTGGCGGGGTCGCGGGTGAACGCCACGCCCGTGCCGGACTTCTCGTTCAGGTTGCCGAACACCATCGGCTGCACGTTGACGGCCGTGCCCCAGGAGTAGGGGATGTCGTTCATGCGGCGATAGACGTTGGCGCGGGGGTTGTCCCAGGAGCGGAACACGGCCTTGACGGCCTCCATCAGCTGAACCTTGGGATCAGTAGGGAAGTCCTCGCCCATGCGCTCCAGGTAGAATTCCTTGAAGCGCTTGACGAGCTTCTTCATATCGTCGGTGTCCAGGTCGATGTCCTGGGTGACACCCTTCTCTTCCTTGACCTCGTCGATGATGACCTCGAAGCGCTTCTTGGAAAGCTCCATCACGACATCGGAGAACATCTGGATGAAGCGGCGGTAGGAGTCGTAGACGAAGCGCTCAAACTTCGGATCGGGGTTGCCGGCGATCAAACCCTCGCAGACCTCCTCGTTCAGGCCCAGGTTCAGGATGGTGTCCATCATGCCGGGCATCGAGGCGCGGGCGCCGGAGCGCACGGACACCAGCAGCGGGTTCTTGGCGTCGCCGAACTTCTTGCCGTTGATCTTCTCGATCTTGGCCAGCGCCTTGTTGATCTGCTCCAGGATGTCCGGGCCGATGGTGCGGCCGTCGTCGTAGTAGCGGGTGCAGGCTTCCGTGGTAATCGTGAAGCCCTGGGGCACGGGCATGCCCAGGGAGGTCATCTCCGCCAGGTTCGCGCCCTTGCCGCCGAGCAGGTTCCTCATGGTAGCGTTGCCTTCGCTGAACAGATATACGTACTTCTGTGCCATGTTGATCCTCCTACACTTCATTTTGAAATAGCAACTTATTATAAGCGAGTTTCCGTGACGGGACAAGCAACGTTATGTTAAGGATTGCCAAAAATGAGGATTTTAATCGCATTTTTGGAGAAAAAATGGCAAGAAAATCACCGTTTGCGGTTGACGGATTTCCGCTTTTGAGGGATAATAAAATCGGTCGAATTTGCGGATACAGGTGGAGTGAGAGCAGCATGGCGCAGCGCATCGTTTCGGTGGAGAAGGGAAGTCCGGCGCATCGCGCGGGCATCCGGGCGGGGGATGAGCTGCTGCGGGTGAACGGCGAGATCGTGATCGACCTCATGGACTACCAGGCGCTCACCGCGAACCGGAAGCTTGCGCTCACCTGCCGCCGGGACGGGCGGGAGTACCCGGTCAGCCTCCGCAAGGGGGAGTACGACTCCCTGGGCCTGGAGTTCGAGAAGCCGCTGATGTCCGGCCTGCGCATGTGCTGCAATCGCTGCCTGTTCTGCTTCGTGGATCAGCTGCCGAAGTACGTGCGGCCGACGATGCGCGTCAAGGACGACGACTGGCGCCTTTCGCTGATGACCGGCAGCTACGTCACGCTGACCAACGTCTCCGACCGCGAGCTCGACCGCATCGTCGAGCGCCACGCATCGCCGCTCTACATCTCGGTGCACGCGGCGGACCCCGAGCTTCGGGCGCGGATACTGGGCCAGGAGCGCGGGCGGAGAATCCTGGAGCAGCTCAGGCGGCTGTCCGACGGGGGAATCGAGTTCCACACCCAGGCGGTGCTCTGCCCGGGGCTCAACGACGGGCGGGCGCTGGACGAGACCATCGAGGCGCTGATTCAGCTGCCCGGCGCGCTTTCGCTGGCGCTGGTGCCGGTGGGATTGACCGGCCACCGGGAGGGGCTGACCGAGCTCCACCCCTACACCCGGGAGCAGGCGAGCGGTGTGCTCGAACAGGCGGAGCCCTGGCGGCGGAGGCTGCTGAAGGAGCGCGGCACGCGCTTCGTGTTCCCGGCGGACGAGTTCTACCTGATCGCCGGGGTCGAGCCGCCCGGCGACGCGGAGTACGAGGACTACGGCCAGATCGACGACGGCGTGGGCATGCTGCGGCTGCTGGAGACGGAGTTTGACGAGGCTTGGCGGGAGCTTCCCGAGGGGGAGCGTACGCCCGGCGGCGTGGCCGCGCCGCTGCTGATCGGTTGCGGGGTATCGGCGGCGGACTTTCTGCGCAGGCTGCTGGACGAGCATCCGATCCGCGGCGTCGACGTGCGGGTGATCCCCGTGGAGAACCGCTTCTTCGGGCCGAGCGTGACGGTCTCCGGCCTGGTGACCGGCGGCGATTTGACGGAGCGGCTGCGGGACGAGCCCGGCGCGCGCGTGCTGATCACCGAGTGCATGCTGCGAAACGAGGGCGACCGCTTCCTGGACGACATGACGCTCGAGGAGGCCGAGGCGCGGCTCGAGCGCAAAATCGTGCCGGTGGGCCGCCGGGGAGACGAGCTTTTGGACGCGCTGATCGAAGCGCGGGATGAGATATTGAGCGACAGACAGTGAGGAGCAAGCGAGCATGGCAAAACCCCTTGTGGCCGTTGTCGGACGGCCGAACGTGGGCAAATCGACCTTCTTCAACACCATGGCGGGGCGCAGGATCGCCATCGTCGAGGATACCCCCGGCGTGACCCGCGACCGCGTCTACGCCGACTGCGAGTGGCAGAACTACAAGTTTACGCTGATCGACACCGGCGGCATCGATCCCACCAGCGACGATCCGCTGCTGTCCCAGATGCGCCGCCAGGCGGAGATCGCCATCGAGACCTGCGACGTGATCCTGTTCTTCGTGGACGGCAAGACGGGCATGACCGCCGACGACGAGGCCGTGGCCGACTTGCTGCGCAAGGCCAAGAAGCCCATGATGCTGATCGTCAACAAGATCGACAACCCCAAGGCCATGGACAACGTCTACGAGTTCTACAACCTGGGCCTGGGCGACCCGATCGGCATATCGTCGGTGAACCTGCTGAACCTGGGCGACATGCTGGAGGAGCTGTGCAAGCTGCTGCCGAGCCCGGACGAGGAAGAGGTCGAGGATTCCTCGATCAAGCTGGCCGTGTGCGGCAAGCCGAACGTGGGCAAGAGCTCGCTGGTGAACCGCATCCTGGGCCAGGAGCGCGTGATGGTCTCCGACATCGCGGGCACGACCCGGGACGCCATCGACACGGCATTCACCGACGAGTCCGGCCAGGACTTCGTCATCATCGACACCGCCGGCATCCGCCGCAAGCGGGCCATCGGCTACCAGACGCTGGAGCGCTTCTCCATCGTGCGCGCGCTGGCGGCCATCGACCGCTGCGACGTGGCGCTGCTGGTGATCGACGCCACCCAGGGCGTGACCGAGCAGGACGCCAAGATCGCCGGCTACATCGACGAGCAGGGCAAGGCCGCCATCATCGTCGTCAACAAGTGGGACGCCATCGAGAAGGACACCGGCACGATGAAGGAGTTCGAGGCCAGGATCCGGGAGAACCTGAAGTTCATGGCCTATGCGCCGGTGCTCTACATCTCGGCGCTCACCGGCCAGCGGGTGAACCGCGTGCTGGAGGCCGTGAAGGCCGCGTGCGAATCCGCCCGCAAGCGCGTGACCACGGGCCTGCTCAACGACATACTGACCGACGCCCAGGCGGCGCTGCAGCCCCCGGCCACGTCCGGCCGCAGGCTCAAGATCTACTACGCCACCCAGCAGAGCGTGCAGCCGCCGACCTTCGTGATGTTCGTCAACGACGAGAAGCTGATGCACTTCTCCTACGAGCGCTACCTGGAGAAGCAGTTCCGCAAGGCGTTCGGCTTCGAGGGCACGCCGCTCAAGTTCATATTGCGCGAAAAGAAGAGGGATGACGAGTGATGGCGGCTTGGTGGAGGATACTGATCGCGGGGATCATCGGATACGCCCTTGGCAACGTCTCCTCGGGCATACTGGTCGCGAAGCTCTACGGGATCAAGGACATCCGCAAGCAGGGCAGCGGCAACGCCGGAACCACCAACGTGCTGCGCACGCTGGGCTGGGTGCCGAGCGTGCTGACGCTGCTGGGCGACTGCCTGAAGGGGCTGATCGCCGCGCTGATCGGCAAGTGGCTGGGCGGCGATCTGGGATTGCTGGTGGGCGGCACCTGCGCGGTGATCGGCCACGACTTCCCCGCGGCCTTCGGCTTCAAGGGCGGCAAGGGAATCGCCACCAGCTGGGGCATGATCTTCGCCGTGAGCCCGTGGATCGCGCTGATATTGCTTGCGCTGGTGCTGGTCATCGTGGGGGTTTCCCGCTACATGTCCGTGGGCTCCATCGCCGCGGCGGTGCTCTATCCCATACTCACGCTGATCTTCAAGCGGAGGAGCGCCGCCTACGGGCTGTACGTGGGCTTCGCGCTCTTCGCGGGTGCGCTGGCGATCTTCTGCCACCGGGCGAACATCGGCCGCCTGCTGCGCGGGGAGGAGAACCGGCTGGACTTCGTCAAGATATCGCACATCAGGAGCAAAATTGGATTCAGAAATAAAAACAAGAAGTAAAGGAGTGACGCTGAAATGAAGTACTTGATCGGTCTGGACGTGGGCACCTCCGGCGCGAAGTGCATCATGATCGACGAGACGGGCAAGGTCGTGGCCTCGTCCACCCAGGAGTATCCCCTCTACACGCCGCGCCCGGGCTGGGCGGAGCAGGACCCCGAGGACTGGTGGCAGGGCGTCGTCAAGGGCCTGAAGGCCATCCTCGAGAAGGCGAAGGTCGATCCCGCCGATATCCTCGGCCTGAGCTACTCCGGCCAGATGCACGGCCTGGTGGCGCTGGACGAGAACAACGAGGTCATCCGCCCGTCCATCCTCTGGTGCGACCAGCGCACGCAGAAGCAGTGCGACTGGATCACCGAGAAGGCCGGTGGGCTGGAGGGCCTGCTTACGTACACGAACAACCGCATGCTCACCGGCTACACCGGCGGCAAGATCCTCTGGCTGCGCGACGAGGAGCCGGACAACTTCGCCAAGATGAAGACCTTCGTCTGCCCAAAGGATTACATCCGCTACCGCATGACCGGCGAGGTGATGATCGACGTATCCGACGCCTCGGGCACGGGCTTCTTCGACACGAAGAACCGCTGCTGGAGCGACGAGCTGATCCGCATCGCGGGGCTGGACAAGTCCATCTTCCCGGTGGCGGTGGAGTCCACGGTGCTGGCCGGGCGCGTGACGAAGGAGGTCGCGGAGCTCACGGGCCTGCCCGAGGGCCTGGCCTGCTACGCCGGCGGCGGCGACGCGGTCATCCAGGCGGTGGGCAGCGGCCTGGTCAGCCCGGGCGTGCTGGGCGTGGTGATCGGCACCAGCGGCAACGTGACGATGGGCATCGACCGCTTCGTGGACAACCCCAACGGCGATCTGCAGATGTTCTGCGGCAACGAGCCGGGGCTGTGGACGGACTTCGGCTGCACGCTGGCGGCCGGCGGCAGCTACCGCTGGTACCGCGACGCGCTGTGCGAGGACGCGCAGAAGGAGGCCAAGGAGAGCGGCAAGAACGTCTACGACGTGATGGGCGCGCAGGCGGAGAGCAGCGTTCCCGGCGCGAACGGCGTGGTGTTCACGCCCTACCTGGCGGGCGAGCGCTGCCCGTATCCGGACCCGAACTGCCGGGGCAGCTTTTACGGCATGAGCCTGACCACGACGCGGGGCGACATGACCCGCGCGGTGATGGAGGGCGTGACCTATTCGCTCAACCAGCTCGTCGAGATGCTGGGCAAGATGACCAAGCCCGAGAAGGTGTACACCTCCGGCGGCGGCGCGGCCAGCGCGCTGTGGCGGCAGATGCAGGCGGACATATTCGATCTGCCGGTCTACACCATGTCGGCGGCCAGCGAGGGCGGCGCCTACGGCGCGGTGCTGGTGGCGGGCGTCGGCGCGGGCCTGTGGAAGAACCTGGGCGAGGCGGTAAAGGTGATCCGCTCGGAGACCGAGGCGCTGCCGAACCCGGAGAACCAGCCCGGCTACCGCAGGAGCTACGAGCTCTACAAGATGATCTACCCCGCGATGAAGAAGATCTACGACGCGGGCGCGGAGATGGGATACTGACGCATGGAAGCGAGCGCACGGCCCGGCAGGGCCGCGCGCTCGCGCGTTTTTTGTGCGCCTGTTTATTTTGAAAGCGGCGCGCCGGGACGATTGGAGAATACATTTCGAGGAGGGGGATTCCTGTGAAGCGATGGGGAAGGGCGCTGTTGCTCGCCGCGCTCGCGATGCTGGCGCTGTGCATGTGCGCGGCGAACGCCGAGGCGGAGAACGTGCTCTGGGGAGCGGACGACGATGCCTGGAACTGGAACTTGAATACTTCGAACGACGCGCCGTTCGAGCTGCTGTTACACGGCCAGGGCTGTTCCACGCTGATGCCGATGGTGGCCAACGCGCGCATCCGCAGCGTCACGTTCGTGGATGCGCTGGCGGACGCCCCGGCGGACGCGCGGGACGTGTCCGCCGCGGGGGACGAAAGCGTGCTCGCCTGGGCGGTGGACGATGGCCAGCTCTGCGATGTCTTCATCGGCGGCGAGGGCGGCGTGTGGGCCAGCCCCGATTCCTCCTATCTGTTCATGGGCTGCAGCTCGCTGGAGCGCATCGACTTCAACGGCTGCTTTCACATGGAGAACGTGGAGCGCGCGCGAGGCATGTTCTGCGGCAGCGCGATGGAGCGGCTGGACCTGAGCGGACTGGATACGAGCGGCGTCACGGACATGAGCGGCATGTTCTACCACTGCATCTACCTGAAGGAGCTCGTGCTCGACGGCATCGACACCGCCGGGGTTTTCGACATGAGCGACATGTTCCGCTCCTGCGAATCGCTGGAGTCGCTGGATCTGAGCGGGTTTAATTTTTCGGGCGATCCGAACGTGGATTCGATGTTTCAGGATTGCGAGTCGCTCCGGCAGCTCGACGTGGGCGACTATCAGTTTTCCGCCGGAGCGCTGGGTAGCGCCTTCGAAAACTGCCCGGCGCGCTCCGGGCAGGCGAGCCGGCTTCCGGCGTGGGAGCTCTGGCGCGAGGATTCCGTCTCGATAGACGGGGGCGAGTTCCACAGCGCGGAGGAGGTCGACAGATCCTGGACGCTCGGCCTCAATGTCAACGGCCACGGCTTCATATCCGACGGCGAGGCCATGCAGTGGCTGGACTGGGAGGCGAGCGACGCCGATTACCTGCTGCGCTTCCCCGACGGCGACCGCTGGCTCTTCCGGGACGGTGACTTCCTGGAGCTGTCGTATGAGGGCAATTTTATCCGCCTCGTCGGCGCGGAATCGCAGCAGCAGATCGCGCGCATCCGCTTCCGCCGGGATGAGGACGCCTATGCCCGGCCGGACGTGCAGGGCACGTGGCACATCAATGGCGATTCGGAGTTCCTCTCCGGCGTGGATCTCGAGTTCGGAAGCGACGCGGTGGTGCGCCAGGCGGGCGAGATGGCGGTGCTCACGGAGGCGGTGCTGGGCGAGGACTCCCTGATCGTCGGCGAGTACGTGGCGCTCGACGGCGCGCTCTACATGAGCAGGTCCGACCGCAAATCCAGGTGGGAGATCCGAAAGCTCGAGTATCGGCTGAGCGGGGACAGCTTTGAGCTGCTGCGCACCGAGGCCGTGCCGGATGAGCTCAGCGTGGGCCTCGATCTGGAGGCGCAGGAATACTACGATCCGTACGTGGGCGCCTGGGCCTGCTTCGGGCGGAATAGCGGCGGCGAGAACCGCGCGGCGGCGCTGATGCTCGAGGCCGACGGAAGCGGCACGCTGCGCATCGCGGATAAGCTGTTCAATCCCGGCCGCCTGGACGCCCAGGAGGCGATTCGCTGGCGTCCCGCGCGGCGCGGCATCGCGCTGATCCGCGGCGGCGCCGAGACGGAGCTGACCTACAGCCCCCTTGATTCCGCGCTGCTGCTGGACGTGGACGGGGAGACGCTCGAGCTCGCGCGGAGGGTGAAGCTCGCCGCGCTCGTCGACAGCGCCGGGGGCGACTTTGACGCGGTCGCCGGCGCGCTGGGCGTCTGGGAGTTCTCCGGCGAGCTCGGGGATGCGGAGCTCTACGCCTACCTGAACCTCGATCCGGACGGCGGCGCGGCCTACGAGCATCTGCACGTGGAGCCCTCCGGCGAGGCGGACCACGTGGCGCACGCGGATGCGAGCTGGCGCTTCGACGGCGGCGAAATCGTCATATCGCTCCCCGAGGGCGAGCTGGGCTTTGCGCCCGTCGAGGACGGCCTGCTGGCGAAGTACGGCGCGAGCTTCACCCACGCCGCGAACATCGACGACTGGGACGGCGAACGCTACGTGACCGAGGAGGGAAGCCCCGACCGCGTGGACTACCTGCGCACCGGCGCCGTGGGCGTCTGGGAGGGATTTTCCGACGCCAATCCGTACGATCTGGTTCCGATCAAGCTGTACTTCTCAATCGACGGCAAGGGCAAGCTGGTCAACATGGAATTCGCGCACACGTCCGTGCCCTTCCGCTGGGAGCCGGCGCTGGCGGGCCTGAACATGTGGCTCGAGGCGGATGATCCCGTGGCGAACAGCGGCGGCATCGTTTCGGGCGAGAGCGGCGCGCAGCTCAGCTGGAATCTGGCGAACGGCGCGCTGGAGTGCAGCGACGCCAGCATACTTTCCGTGGCGGAGATGGCGAAGACCCAGGAGTACTGGAGCTCCGACGACATGGACGCGGCCGAGGCGCTGTCGGTGGGGTATGTGGACCGCGGCGATGGCACGGCGACGCTGACCAGCTACAGCGGGGCGAAGGGCCAGATCGAGCTTCCGGCGCAGGTCGACGGCCTGACCGTCGCCGCGCTGGGCGAGAACCTGCTGGCGGAGAACGCCGAGATCACCGGCGTGACGATTCCCGACTGCGTGACGGAGATCGGGATGAGCGCGTTCAACAACTGCGTGAACCTGCGCTCGGTGGCGCTGCCTGAGGGACTCAAGCGCATCGGCAGCACCGCCTTCGCCGGCTGCGCGGCGCTCACGGACGTGCGCCTCCCGGAGGGCCTGGAGGAGATCGAATTCGAAGCCTTCCGAGGCGCCGGTCTGACCTGGCTCGTTTTGCCGGAGAGCCTGACCCGCCTGGGCCG
Source organism: uncultured Clostridia bacterium (assembly GCA_947600345.1). GTDB lineage: Bacteria > Bacillota > Clostridia > Christensenellales > Aristaeellaceae > SFTH01. The sequence goes on along the minus strand of CANQGC010000013.1, from coordinate 10,746 downwards.
CGGCGCGTTTTCCGGCTGCAACTTCACCGAGCTGACGCTTCCGGCGGGGCTTGCCGCCTCGAGTACCAACGCCTTCGCCGACTGTGCGAATCTGAGCCGCGTGGTGATCGAGGATGGCGCGACCGCGATCGCCGAGGGCCTCTTCAGCGGCTGCTACAACCTGCAGGAGGCCGTCGTACCGGAAAGTGTGACCTCCATCGGCTACGGCGCCTTCCAGGGCTGCAAGATCCCCGAGTTTGTCTTCCCTGTTGGTCTGGTCTCGATCGACAACAACGCCTTCACCGGCACGCAGATCCAGGCGCTTCCCCTGCTGGAGGACCTGGAGGAGATCGGCTCGCTGGCCTTCCAGAGATGCTACAAGCTCGCGACGGCGGAGATCGGCGCGAAGGTGCGGGAGATCGGATCGAACGCCTTCGCGGATTGCGAGAATCTAAACCTCGTGCGCGTGCTCTCGGCCGACGCCGAATTCGGGAGCGACGTGTTCCTGAACAGCGGGAGCGTCGCGCTCGAGCTCCTTCCCGGCTCCACCGCCGAGACCTACGCCAGCGGGCAGGGAATGGCCTTCACCTATCTGGAGGGGGTCGAAGCTCCCGCGCCCGCGCAACCGGCCGCCGCGCCGCTGCGCGACTGCACGGAGGACGAGTTGCGCGGCATGATTTCGGATTACGGCGCGCACGGCGATATCGAGATGTTCTACGCCGACTACGACGGCGACGGGGCCCACGAGGCCTTCGCCTTCATCGGTTACTACGACAGCTTTACCTACAACGGCAGCGTGTGGTTCGCGAACGCCAACGGCGTCACGCCTCTGCAATCCGGCCTGGGCTATGCGTACTTTGAGATCGTGGGCGAGGCGCCCTCGACCGCCTTCCTGGCGGAGGAGAACTATGGCGGCAGCGGCTCGACCACCTACATGTGGTCTGTCTCCGCCGGAGAGCCGGTCAGGATCGAGGCCCCTGCGCCCGAGGAGGACGACTACAGCTATTATGGGGAAGAGGACTACGACTACTACGGGGAAGAGGATTACGACTACTACGAGGAAGAGGATTATGACTACTACGAGGAGGAGGATTATGACTACTACGAGGAGGAGGATTACGACTACTATGCGGAGGACGACTACTACGACGATTCCGAATCGGAGGAGGGCGAGTGGCGGTTCTTTGAGGATCCCGAGCCCAGCGACGAGGAGTTCCTGGAGAACGTGATCGCCTACGACATCGTGGACGACCCTGCTCCCGGCGAGGGCCAGACCAGCAAGCCCTATTACTTCTACATGGACGGCGGGGTCAAGCGGGAGTACGGCGGAATCGAGATCACGCTCGAGGAGCTCTGCGAGTATGCGGATGCGCAGCAATACGTGCAGGAGAAGCTCGACGAGGGCTGCGAGCTGACGGAGATCCTCTATCGCGCCAACGGCGCCGTCAATGTAAACTTCAGGTCCGGCGCCATGCACGAATACGTGACCCTGCGCCTCTCGGGCAACCGGGCGCTCTACTGGACCGGCGGCGTGGGCTTCTACCTTTCGGCCAGCGATCCCGGCATCGCCACCTATCCGGAGGCCTTCTCCCCTCCGCCTCAGGCGTAGGGGCAGGGGTGCGGCGGCCCGCGCGGGGGATGAGCGAATCCCCCGCGCGCTTTTCGGGCCGCGCATACCTCCGGGCGCGCGCGCCGCATAGAATGGCAGGGAGGCCCCGCAAGGGTCAGATTCCGGTTCGATTTATTTTCGAATATTTCCCAATTGCTGATATTGTCATTTTTACCGCTTGATGCTATAATTAAATTTGTGATGGAATGCCTGCATAAGAATCAATCCCAGAAAGCTGCCGCAGGGCAGATCGCGGAAAGGAAGTTAACAAACTATGGCTAAGAACGGAAAGCGTGGACCCGGCCCGGCGGAGCTGAGCGCGTTCTGCTCCCAGGTGGCGCTGATGCTGGGCTCCGGCATGGCGCTCTACGACGGCATGGAGGCCCTGGCCAACGCCGCGAAGGGCAGCCCGGAGTATCCGCTGTACGAATCCGTGAGCGCGGGCGTGACGGAGACCGGTTCGCTCCACGAGGCGCTCAAGCGCGACGGCAGCTGGCCCGCCTACCTGGTGGAGATGGCCGCCATCGGCGAGCGCACCGGCCGCCTGGAGGAGGTCATGAACGGCCTGGCGGAGTACTACGAGCGCGAGGGCCGCATCCGCCGCGCCATCGTGTCGGCCATCACCTACCCGGTGGTGCTGGGCGTGATGATGCTGCTGATCGTGCTGGTGATGATTCTGATGGTGCTGCCCGTGTTCCGCCGCGTGCTGGGAAGCATGGGCGTGGCGATGACCGCCTCCGGCGAGATGATGATGCAGATCGGCGTCAACACCGGCTGGATCGTGCTGGCGCTGGTGGGCCTGGTGGTGCTGGCGGTGCTGGTCTGCGTGATCCTGATGCGCACCAACGCCCGGGAGAAGACGCTCAACTTCCTGAAGAACCTCTTCCCGCCGCTCCGGCGCATCACGAACCGCCTGGCTTCGTCCCGCGTGGCGTCGGTGCTCTCGATGATGCTCTCCGGCGGCTTCCCGCTGGAGGAGGCGCTGGAGATGGTGCCCTCGGTGCTGCCCGACCAGGCGGCGGCCAACGAGGTGGGCGCGATCCGGGACAAGATGAACTCCGGCACGTCCTTTGCCGACGCGGTGAGCGAATCCAAGCTCTTCGACCCGCTGCACGCCCGCATGATCCGCATGGGCGTGGAGGCCGGCCGCGAGGACCAGGTGATGGCCAAGATCGCCGCCACCTACGAGGAGGACGTGGAGGACGGCATCGCCGGTCTGGTCTCGATCATCGAGCCCACGCTGGTGGCGCTGCTGTCCATCGTGATCGGCGCGGTGCTGCTCTCGGTGATGCTGCCGATGGCCGGCATCATCTCGAGCATCGTATGACCCCGCGTTGCTGAAAGGAGGGCTGGGGATGCGCAAGCGCAGACACAGCTTTGCGCGCGGCCTGGCGATCTCTCTGATCGTCTTCGCCGCGCTGGTATTTGCGAGCACAGCGCTGTTTCGCGGCGTGAGCGCGAAGTCCGGCGAGGCGCAGACCGAGCTGGTGCGCGGCGCGGTCAAGCGCGCGGCGGTGACCTGCTTTGCCGTGGAGGGCGCCTATCCGTCCACGCTGGACTACCTGAAGCAGAACTATGGCCTGATCTATGACGAGGACAGCTATGCCGTGCGCTACGATGCCTTCGCCTCGAACATACTGCCCGAGATTCAGGTGACCGAGAGGGGGGCGCAGGAATGACGCGTCGCACGAGAAGCGAGCAGAGCCACGCCATATCGGGCGTGTTCGTGTTCCTGCTGCTGGGCGTTTTCGCGGTGTTCTCCACGGTGCTGGTGCTCTTCGGCGCCCAGGCGTACCGCGCCACCACCGACCGCACCGACGCCCATGGCTCGGACCGCACGATCTACTCCTACCTGCTCAACACGGTGCGCGGAGACGATGAACAGGGCATCGTGCGCATGCGCAGCGAGGGCGGCGTGGACGCGCTCGCCGTGGCCTACAATTACGGCGGCGAGCCCTACGAGAAGCGCGTGTACTGCTACGACGGCTACCTGCGCGAGCTGCTGATCCCCGCCGACTACGAGTTCGATCCCGCGGAGGGCGAGCCCATTACCGAGGCCCAGAGCTTCCGCGTGGAGATGAACGGAAGCCTGCTGACGCTGCAGGTGGTCGACGGCGACGGGGAATTGCACACGGTGGACGCCGTGCTCCGCAGCATGACGTGATGGCAGCCCCTGCATTTCTGGAGAGTCTGCGCGCACGCGGTGCGCGGATTGACGAGGTAATTGACGATGGCTAAACGACAGAATTCGCTGCTGGTGGAGATCATCATCGCGGTGCTGTTCTTTGCCCTGTCGGCGACGGTGATACTGGACGTGTTCGCCACGGCCTACCGCCAGAGCGCCTACGCGGCGGCCTGCAACGCGGCGACGGCCGAGGCCCAGAACTTCGCCGAGCGCATCTACATGAGCGAGGATCCCGGCGCGCTGCTGCGCGAGGAGGGCTTCCTGGAGGAGGGCGGCGTCTGGAGCCGCAACGGCAACGGCTACACGCTGGAGATCCGGCTGGGCGGCCGCGCCGCTGAAGCGGGCGAGCTGCGCGACGTCGCGATCCGCGCGATGCAGGAGGATCGGGAGCTGATCTCGCTGCCCTGTGTCCGCTACATACCCGGGGAGGTGGCGCAATGAACCGGCGCGAATTTCAGATCGGCCCGGGCGCGGCTTCGCTGCTGCTGATCGCCGTGGTGCTGTGCATGGGCGTGCTGGGGGCGCTATCGCTGATCAGTGCGCGGGGCGATGCCCGGCTGAGCGAGCGCAGCGCCGATATGGCCCAGGTCAGCGCCCAGCTCGATGCGGCGTCGGAGAAGAAGCTCGCGCAGCTGGACGGCGTGCTGGCGCTGCTCTCCGATGCCTCGAGCGAGGAGGAGTACCTTTCGCGGCTGGTGAGCCAGATGCCCGCGGGCATGGAGCTCCATCAGCGCAGGGTCAGCTGGCTGGAGCAGGCGGACAACGGCAGGCGGCTCTCCTGCGCCGTGGAGCTTTCGCCGCTGGGCGAATTTCCCCGGCTTCGCTGGGTGGAACACCGGCTCTACACCGAGCTGAACGAGGACGCGGAGGACGAGCTGCTCTTCGGCGACGAGGGCGCGCAGCTGCTCTTCGGAAGCCAGATGGATATGGAATGAATCGCGCGCGTCGAACACCGCGCTGTAGATGAGAGGGCGATCGCTATGGAATTGATGCAACTGCTGAAGAAGACGCTGGAGCTGGACGGCTCGGATATGTTTATTGTGCCGGGCTCGCCGGTGATGGCAAAAGTGCACGGCGCCATACAGCCGGTGTCCGAGGAGCGCACGCTGCCCGCGGATACCGAGGCGCTGATCGACAGCGCCTACGCCATGTGCAGGCGCGATAAGAAGATGCTCGAGGAGAACGGCGACGACGACTTCTCCTTCTCCATGGAGCACATGAGCCGCTTCCGCTGCAACGTGTACCAGCAGCGCGGCACGCTGGCCGCCACCTTCCGCGTGGTGGCCTTCGGCCTGCCGGATCCCAAGAAGCTGCTGATTCCCGATCTGGTGATGGATCTCACCAGCATGAAGAGCGGCATGATCCTGGTCACCGGCCCCGCCGGCAGCGGCAAGAGCACCACGCTGGCCTGCATGATCGACAAGATCAACCAGACCCGCGGCGGCCACATCATCACCATCGAGGACCCCATCGAGTACCTGCACAGCCACAAGAAGTCGCTTGTCAGCCAGCGCGAGGTGCCCAACGACGCCCCGACCTTCGCCCGCGCCCTGCGCGGCGCGCTGCGCCAGGCCCCGGACGTGATCCTGCTGGGCGAGATGCGCGACCACGAGACGATGCAGACCGCCATCACCGCGGCGGAGACGGGCCATCTGCTGCTCTCCTCGCTGCACACGGTGGGCTGCGCCAAGACGGTGGACCGCATCATCGACGCCTTCCCGCCGAACCAGCAGCAGCAGGTGCGCGTGCAGCTTTCGATGGTGCTGCGCGCGGTGATTTCCCAGCGCCTGGTGCCGAAGGTCGGCGGCGGGCAGGTGCCCGTCTTCGAAGTGATGACGATCAACGCCGCCGTGCAGAACATGATTCGCGACGGCAAGACCCACCAGATCGACAACGTGATCTACTCCGGCGCGGCGGGCAAGGAGATGCTCTCCATGGACAACGAGCTCTTCCGCCTGTGCAAGGCCGGCGAGATCACCCGGGAGAACGCCATCCTGTACGCGGCCAATCCGGACATGCTGAAGAAGCGGCTGTGAATCGGCGGCGTGAAACAATCTGCGGCTTGGATGAGAAGCTTCCGACCGCTCGTAGCCGCTTATCCCCGATCATTCCGCAAGGGGGCGGGGGATCTAAATTTAAGTTGGAGATGCAGGACACTTGAATCGCAGAAAGAAGATATTGATCGCGGACGACTCGGAGATGAACCGCGAGATACTCGCGGAGATCCTGGGGGAGGAGTATGAGATCATCGAAGCGGAGAACGGCGCCGAGGCGGTAGCCGTGCTCCAGAGCAATCGCGCAGAGATCGACATGCTGCTGTTGGACTATGTGATGCCCGAGATGGACGGCTTCCAGGTGCTGGAGCTGATGAACCGCCAGCGCTGGATCGAGGACATCCCCGTCATCATGATCTCCGCCGAGAGCTCCATGACCTACGTGGAGCAGGCCTACGAGCTGGGCGTGGTGGACTTCATCAAGCGCCCCTTTGAGGCGCTGGTGGTGCAGCGGCGAGTGGCGAACACCATGCTGCTCTACGCCAAGCAGAAGAAGCTCACCGACATGATCATCGAGCAGATCTACGAAAACGAAAAGCAGAGCAGCCTGATGATCAACATATTGAGCCACATCGTCGAATTCCGAAACGGCGAGAGCGGCCAGCACGTGCTGCACATCCACATGCTCACGGAGCTGATGCTCAAGCATCTGATCACCATCACGGACAAGTATCCGCTGAACAACGCGGACATCGCGCTGATCACCACGGCCTCCGCGCTGCACGACGTGGGCAAGATATCCATCCCTGCCGAAGTCATCAACAAGCCCGGCCGGTTCACGCCCGAGGAGTTCGCCATCATGAAGACCCACTCCGCCATCGGCGCGGAGATGCTCCGGCAGCTCCCCGCGGAGTACGCCGAGGAGCCGCTGGTGAAGACCGCCTATGAAATCTGCCGCTGGCATCACGAGCGCTACGACGGCCGCGGCTATCCCGACGGGCTCAAGGGCGACGAGATCCCGATCAGCGCCCAGATCGTGGCGCTGGCGGACGTGTACGACGCCCTGACCAGCGAGCGCGTCTACAAGAAGGCCTTCTCCCACGAGGTCGCCGTGGATATGATACTGGACGGCCAGTGCGGAACGTTCAACCCGCTGCTGATGCAGTGCCTGCGCGATATCGCGCCCACGCTTCAGCAGAAGCTCAAAAACGCCACCGAGGAGAGCCGCACCGAGAGCCGCATCGAGGCCATCAGCATGGAGGTCATGCGCCGCAGCGAGCTCTCCGTCAGCAGCCATCCCATGCGCATGCTCGAGCGCGAGCGGCTCAAGTACGGCTTCTACCGCACCGTGGCCGGCGAGCTCTGGTTCGACTACAGCCGCGCGCCGTCGATGCTCACGCTCTCGCCCTACGGCGCGAGCCTGCTGGGCCTGGACGAGGTGATCGTCAATCCCGGCCAGAACGAGCAGCTGCGCAGCCACATCGACGAGGATACGCTGCAGGGCCTCGTGCGCGCCCTGCGCTCGTGCACCCGGGATAACCCGGCGGTGGAGTACGACTGCCTGCTGAACCTTGACGGCGGGGAGCACGAGGTGCGCGTGCTGCTGCGCACCGTGTGGAGCGACGACGAGGAGCCCCGCTACGTCGGCGTGATCGGCAAGGTGATCGACAGGGCCGAGGAGGATTCCGGCAGCGAGATGCCCGACTGGATGAACACCCACGATCTGCAGACCGGCCTCTACAACCGCCACGCGGCGGAGGTGCGCATCCACGAGCACATCGAGATGAATCCGCACGGCAGCTTCGGGCTGGCGCTGGTGCGCATCGAAAACTACGCCGTGCTCAACGAGAGCTACGGCGGCGAATTCGGCGGCAGGCTGCTGCGCTACGTGGCCGAGCGGCTGCGCCTGGGCGCGCGCGGCGGCGATATACTGGCCCAGGCGGGGGACGACAGCTTCCTGGTGTTCTTCGAATACCGCCGGAGCGCCCTGCACGTGGCCGAGTGGATACTGACCTCGCTGGAGGGCTTCTATGAGGACATTCCGCTCGCCGTAAAGGTGGGCATGGCCTATACCAACGCCGGGGAACCGGCGAACTATGCGGTGCTGCTCGCGACGGCGGAGCGCACGCTGGAGGGAATGGACACCGCGGAGCAGCTGTGCTGCGTGCACGTCGAGAACACGGAAGGGGAGGATGACAAATGAGTCTGCAAACCTGCTATGAGGCGCTGGGCGGAAGCTACGACGCGGTCCGGCAGCGGCTTCCCTCGGACCGGATGGTGCAGAAGTTCGTGCTCAAGTTTTTGAACGAGGGCAGCTACGACGATTTGGTTCGCGCCATCGAGGCGAAGGACGCCGAGACGGCCTTCCGCGCCGCCCACACCATCAAGGGCGTCTGCCTGAACCTGAGCTTTGACAAGCTGCACGACTCCTCGGACGCGCTGTGCGAGGCCCTGCGCCACGGCTGGACGGACGAGGCGCCCAAGCTCCTGGAGCCCGTGCGCGAGGACTACGAGCGCACCATCGCTGCCATCCGCGCCTTCGCGGCGGAGACCGGCGCCTGAGGCGCGCCGGAAATCGCGAAAGACGGGGCCGCTCGCGTGAATCGGGCCCCGGGGAAAGGGAATTGAGATCTATGCTCAACGACTTCAAGGCTGAACTGCGCAAGCACATCTCCGAAAATGAGGAGAAGGCGCGCGTGGCATACGGAGCGACGGAAATATACGATACCATACTGCGGCTGAGGCAGGTCTTCGATCTGGTGCGCCTGGTGGATCCCGGCCGCAACTGCGAGCTGGCGGTGAACGAGCGCGGCGAGATATCGGAGCGCCCGTACATGCACTACGACCTCTGGCGCGAGGAGGATCAGCGCGGAAGCAGCGCCGCCATCCGGGCGCTGAACGAGCGCGCCCAGGTCACGAAGTTCGAATTCGTGGACGACGACCTCTACCACATCACGGTCAAGTACGTGGAGATGGAGGGCAGGCCCTGCACGCTGGAGATGGTCTCCCGCGTGGGCGAGAACACCATGCTCGACGGCATCGGCAAGCACGAGATCGTCGAGGCCATCTCCCGCCACAACGCCCGCATGTACGAGGATCCCGTGACCGGCGTGCGCAACCGGCGCTACTACGAGGATCACTTCCAGCACATGCGCGCGCTGCGCGGCGTGGCCATGATCGACGTGGACGACTTCAAGCACATCAACGACACCTATGGCCACCTGGTGGGCGACCGCGTGCTGCGCGCCATCGCGGAGGCCGTGTGCGCCTGCGTGCGCGCCTCGGACGCGGTGATCCGCTACGGCGGAGACGAGTTCGTGATCGTGTTCGAGGGCATCACCGAGGAGGCGCTGCCGATGCGCATCGACGCCATCCACACCAAGGTCGCGGAGATCGCCTTCGAGGACATTCCGGAGCTGCGCACCTCGGTCAGCGTGGGCGGCGCCTTCGGCGAGGACAGCATCATCCGCCTGATCGAGATGGCGGACCAGGAGATGTACCGCGAGAAGGCGAAGAAGTAGGGGTACGGACGCGGAGGACGGCGCTCATGCGAGCGCCGCTCTTTTCATGATCGACATTGCAATCGACATTGCGGAACCGGCATCGCGGGCGGAGGCCCGGCGCGCCGGAGCGAAGGGGGGAGCGGTATGAAGCGGATTCGGGCATTGCTGCGCCGCGCGTTTCACCTGCCTCCGCTGGCGACGGTGCTGGTGGCGGTTCCGAGCTTCGCGCTGGTGTTCTACGTGCTGGCGAAGGGCCTGGACCACACGCCGCTGGCCTACGCCGCCTATCCGCTCTCGGCCTACGCGCTGGCCGTGGTCTGCGCGGGCATGCCGGAGCTCGTGCGCTCGCTGCGCCACGGGGTGACGCAGAGCGCGCCCGTGCGCAGGCTGCTGAGCATCCCCCTGGGCGAGCGCTACGTGCGCGACGAGCTGTTCCGGGCGAGCGTGGGCCAGTACCGCGCCTTGGTGGTGAACCTGCTCTTCGGATCGATCAAGCTGACCGCGGGCGTGCTGCTGCGCTCCCGCTGGTTCATATCGCTGGGCGTATACTACCTGCTGCTGGCGCTGGTGCGGGCGATGCTGTTTCACGGCCTGGGCGTGGGGGAGCTGGGCGGCGATGTTCCGCTGGAGCTGCGCCGCTGCCGCCGCTGCGGCATCGCGCTATTGCTGATCACCCAGGTGCTCACGGTGATGGCGGGCATGATGGTCGTCGAGGGCAAGGGCTACCGCTACCCGAACATGCTGATCTACGCGGTGGCGCTGCACGCCTTCTACGCGGTGCCCGCCGCGGCCATCAACCTGCGAAGGTTCTCCCGCAAGGGCAGCCCCGTCCTCTACGCGGCAAAGGCGCTGAACCTGGTGGCGGCCCTGGTCTCGATGCTCGCCCTGGAAACCGCCCTCCTCGACCGCTTCGGCGAAAGCCCAACCTTCCGCCGCGCCATGGTCGGCAGCACGGGCTTCCTCGTCTGCAGCATCGCCCTGGCAGCCGCCATCACCATAATTGCCCGCTCCACCCGCGACCTGCGGGCGGGCGGCGGTGCCGCCTGACACCTGCTGCCGCGCATAGGCGACGGACAAATGCGGGCAGTGCCCGCAGCCACATGCTGCCGCGTAGAGGCGACGGACTTTGTGCGGCATAAGTCCGACCGCCCAAAGTCCTGCGGTGCGTTTCTCAAGGAGCCATAGTACGAAGCGACGAAATCCGGCGGCATAAGGCCGACCGCCTGATTTCTGCGTTTGTTCCGCAACGAACTACCAAAGCCAACCCAAAAACGAACTCGCAGGGTCAAGGGGCGGCAGCCCCGTCGAAGCGAAGCGGAGGCGTAACCCCGTAATCCCCGTAACCCAAAAACCAAAGTCTACAGAGGGCCGGTATTGTCGGCCCGATAACCGAACGTTCCGCAATACGAACTCAGCCAGCCCCGGGTCCAGGGCCGCAGCCCTGGTCAGGAGAGGGAGGGGAGAATCCAAGGAGGG
>CANQGC010000012.1 GCA_947600345.1 uncultured Clostridia bacterium | reverse complement strand
CGGAGGGTTACGACTCAGTCGTGACGGACGGGCCGTAAGGCACATTGTCCGCCAGCAGCTGCGCTTCGATGCTATCCGCGCGCAGGCCGTCCTGATTCTCGCCGTCCACCCAGACCTTCTGCACGAAGCGCTCCACCGTCTCCGGCTCGTGCGTGTTCGTGATGACAAAGCCTTCCGTGACAGTCGTGGTCGGCATGCCGCTCACCGGATCGGTGCTCGCGCTCGTCTGCGTACCCTCCGTCACGACTGAGTCGTAACCCTCCGGCACGCCGGACTCCTCCACGCTGTAGGTGATCTCCTTGCCGTTCTCAAACTTCGGCAGGTTCTCCCAGTTGTACGTCCAGCCGTTCGCCTCGCTCAGCGTCACAGCCGCGCCGTAAGGCTCGTCGTCCGCCAGCAGCTGCACTTCGATGCCTTCCGGACGCAGGCCGTCCTGATTCTCGCCGTCCACCCAGACCTTCTGCACGAAGTGCTCCACCGTCTCCGGCGTATGCGTGTTCGTGATGACGTAGGTCGTCTCCTGTTTGGTCGGCTCCGTGGAGCTAACTGCGATGCGCGTCTCATAGCTCGCCTCGTAGCCATTGGGCACTCTGGTCTCCCGCACGCTGTAAACGATTTCGTGCGTATCCCCTTCGACCTGCTTGAACTTCGGCAGGTTCTCCCACTTGGAGCTCCAGTCGTCCTCCGCGGTCAGCGTCACCGCCGCGCCATAAGGCACGCCATCTGCCAGCAGCTGCACATTGATCTCCGGCGGACGGATGCCATCCTGGTTATCCGCGTCGTTCCAGATCTTCTGCACGAACCGCTCCGTCTCCGCAGGCTTGTGCGTATTCGTGATGGTCAGCGTAGTCTGGTCGTACTCCGTCGTGTAGCCCGCAGTCCTGCTGAGCTCCTCAACGGTGTAGGTGATCTCCTTGCCCTGCCACCTCTTCGGTAGATTCTTCCAAGTGTAGGTCCACCCGTCTTTCGCGGTCAGCGTTACATCTCTCCAAGAGGCGAGTTGCTCGTCCGCCGTGCCTACGTTAATCTTGCCCGTCAGGCGGACCCGGATGCTCTCCGGACGAATGCCGTCCTGGTTCTCATTGTCCTTCCACTCCTTCGTAACGGTCTTCTCGACCTCCTCCGGCGTGTGGGTATTGGTGATCGTCAACGAGTTCTGATCATACGCCGTCGTGTAGCCCGTAATCTCGCCGAGCTCCTCAACGGTGTAGTTGATCGGGATGCCATTCGCGTTCAGCGGCAGCTCCTCCCAGGTATACGTCCAATCGTTACCCGCGTTCAGCTCGACCTTGTCTCCATAGACGTCGTCGTTCGCCAGCAACTGCACCTCGATCTTCTCCGGGCGGATGCCATCCTGGTTGTAGCTGTCGTTCCACAGCTTCGTAACGGTCTTGTTGGTCACTCTCGGCGTGTATTCGTTCTCGATGGTGATGGTATAGTTTCCATCCCCATCCTCCACCGGCTCGCCGATCTTTCCAGAGTACGCCGCACTCGTGGCCATGAATTCCTTGACCGAATAATCGATCTCCTTGCCTTCCTCGTCGTACTTCGGCAGATTGTTCCAGGTGCGCGTCCATTCGTTGCTCTCATTCAGCACTGCAGTACCCACTTGCTCATTGTTCGAGAACAGCAGCACTGTAACGTACACCGGCCACACGCCATCCTGATTGTTGCCGTCGTCCCATTCCTTCGTCACGGTCAGGTCGACGAGCTGGATGTTGGTGATCGTGTAGGAATACTCGTTGTCAGCATTCTGGGCCACCTTGGAAGCGTAGCCCTCAACCGAGACCTCCTGAACGGTGTACTTGATCGGGTCATCGAGATCATCGCCCTTGTACTTCGGCAGGTTATCCCAGCTAGCAGTCCACTTGCCCTCTGCATTAGCGGTCAGCGTCTTCGGGTTCGTTTCGTCTGTGCTCACGTAAGGATCGCCATCCGCCAGAAGCTCAACCGTGATGCTCTCCGGCAGCGCGTGGCCTTCCTTCACGATCCACTTCTTCTCCACTTCGACCTTGGTCTTGGCGGTGTAGGTGTTGACGAACTCGGCCGCCTCTCCGTTCGGTTCGACGCCTTCCTTACTATAGGAAGCTTCTGCCTTCAGCGCGCCCGGCTTAGCCGTATCAGGCGTGACCGTCACGATCAGCGTCCATTCGGACTTGTCGTAGGCGAAGTTCTCATCCTTGTCCTCGTCTCCAGGCACGACTTCCTGGATGGTGAAGGTATAGGTGCCCGGCTTGGTGAACTTGATGCCGGGGGTGAACTGAGCTTCGCCATCTCCGACCACCGAAGCGCTCAGGCTCTCGACGGATTCCGCCGCGCCCTCAGCCTTCTCGAAGTTCCAGCCATCCGTCGGGTTGGCACTGGCAGGCTTCAGCGTGAAGTTGAACGTCTCGTTCGGTGCTTCCTTGCCCACGACCGTCTTCTCGACCTTAGGCGTGTACTCGGCCGGAGTCGGGTTGTAGGTATTGGTGATGGTGATCGTGAAGTTACCGGTTGTCTTGTCCTTCTCTACCTTTACAACGCCCTTATTGTAGCCCGGAACCTGCACTTCCTGCACGGTGTACTCGATCGGCGTCGTGCCGTCGAAGCCGTACTTGGGCAGATTGTTCCAAGTCTTCGTCCAATTTTCGTCGTCCGTCAGCACAAACTTCTGCTGGTAGTAGAACTGCGACTTTCCGCCACTGAGCGAAATCGAACCAACGATCCAGCCCGTGATGCTCTCCGGACGCGCGCCAGCATAGGCGTTGCTGTTTTCGCCGTCTTCCTCCCAGCCCTTCGTTACGGTCACTTTGGTCTTCGGCTGGTTGTAGTTGTTGACGAACTCGTCATTGCCGCGCTCGCGTGCGTCGCTGCCGTCGTACTCATAGCTCGCGCTCGCGGACAACTGACCATCCGTGTCCGTAACGGTAACCGTTACGTACCACTTGCCGGAATCCTTTGCCCAGTTGCTCGCCGTACCACCAGTGATCTCTTCCTCAGTCACGGTGAAGTAGTACGTGCCGGCCTTGGTGAAGGTAATCTCGCCAAACTCACCGCTTACGGAAGCGTTGCCTCCCACAGACAGCGTAACGTGTTTACCGGGCTCTTCAATGGTATAACCATTCTCCGGCTCTTTCGGGTCGTGCTCGGTGGTGTCGCTCGCCAGCGTGAAGCTAAACTCCGTCTTCGGAGCGGTGCCTTCGGGATTCGCCTTTACCGTCTTCGTCACGGGGATCTTCAGCGTGGTTTCGCTGGGCGTGTACTCGTTGGTGAAGGTAGCCTTATCTTTAATCTCTTCGCCGCGCGTGTACTGCACGCCAGTTTTCGAGTCGATGGACAGCGCGCCGTCGTCGTCCTTGATGACGATGACCGTCAGCGTCCAGGGTTCGGCGTCATACGTCCAGCCCTTCTCCGTACCGACCGTCTCCGAGATGGAGAAGGTGAACTTGCCGGGCTTGGTGAAGGTAATGCCGTCGAACGTTACCGACGTATTGGTGTCGGAGTAGTCGAGAGTCGCCGTGTTCTTGCTCGGCATCTGCACGCCGTCTTCGCCCGTCGGATACTCCTCGACATACGGGGCTTCCTCCGTACCGGGCTTATAGGACTTCTCCTGCTTCAGCTCGAAGGTGAAGGTCGGATACGTCGGCGTGCCGCCGTTGTTGATCGTTACATCCTTCTCCACCTGCGGCGGGTAGCTCGCCGGGGAGTAGGTGTTGGTGATGGTGTAGGAGTACTCCTCGCCAGTTGTGCTGGGGGCGATAGGTTTGCCCTCTGCGTCAACCTTGCCGCCCGTTACCTTTGCCGTATAGGGCTCGGGGATGTTGAGCTCTTCGACGGTGTACTCGTACGCCGGAGCATTTTCTTCCGCCTCGTTGTACTTCGGCAGATTGTCCCAGGTGTAAGACCAGAAACCATCCTCGTCAGCCGTCAGCGTGACCGGATTTTCGAAGCCCTCCGGTTTCTCATCATCCGTAGGTTCATACTTCTTGCCGTCTTGCAGCAGCTGTACCTGGACGCTGCGCGGATACTCGACGCCCTCCGGCAGCGTGCCTGCCCACTTCTTCTCGACCGTTACGGAGGTCTTGGCGTGGTAGGGGTTGATGAAGGTAGCGGTCTTATTGCCCTCGGCTGTACCTTCCTCGGTGCCCCTTGTATACGTCATGGACAGCGTTGTGGCCTTCAGCACGCCGTTGTCGTTCTCGACCTTTACCGTCCAGGTCCAGACGGTGGTATCTTGGTCAAAGTTCTGGTCGTCCGGCTTCTCTTCGGTGATCGCGAAGGTATAGGTGCCGGACTTGGTGAAGGTAAACTGCGTGTTAAGGTCCGGCTCGTCGAACGTCAGCGTGCCTGTACCATCTTCGTCAGTCTTAATGGTAAACGTCGCGCTCGTCGGCTCGACCGGGGCGGAGGCAGTCTCAGACCCGTCGGTCTCAGGCTTATAGTCCTCGCCGTTGATCATCTTCAGTTCGGCGGCGAACGTGAACGTGCCTTCCGGCGCGTCGTTGCCGGTTACCTGCTTGTTGATGTCGGGAGCAGCGGAGACTTTCGGCTCCTGCCAGGTATTGTCTACCTCTATCGTAGCGGTAACCTTATCGTCGCCCAAAACCGACTTACCATCGAGCGTCGCACTCTTCACGACGAGCGCATTCGTCTCCTCGTCTACGTCAACTTCGACCGTCAGCGTATGCGAGTTCGTGTCGTACGCCCAGCCATCCGGGTAGATGCCGTCGGTCGGCTGCTTCTCGGTGATGGTGTAGGTATAGGTCGTCGCCTCGGTGAAGACAACCTTCCCGAACGCCTTCGTCAAATCCTTGTCGCCCTGTTTAATCGTTACCTCAGCAGGGGTCGGCGTCGGCGCGTCGCCTTCGCCCTTGATGGTGAACGTAAAGCCTTCCGTCGGCCAGACGGGATCGGACTCATCGCCAACCAAAGCCCTCTCCACTACCTTCTTCACCTGCGGCTGGAATTCGGCCGGGGTGAAGGTATTGGTGATGGTGATCGTGCCGCTGTTGGTCTCATTCTTTGTCTCTGTGCCAACGGTATACTCGACTACCCAGCCAGGCTCAGGTTCATACTCTGTAACGGAGTATTGAATCTCGTTGCCCGACGCGTCGTACTTCGGCAGATCCGTCCACGTATACGACCAGCCAGTGCCCTGGAGCGTTTGCTCAGTGTCACCTCGTCCATCAAGCGCGCCGGACGTATTCGAACTCAGCTTGACACGGATTCCCGTCGGCAGCGTGCCGGGATGGGTCGCGTCTTTATTTGCCCACACCTTCTCCACCGAGACATCCGTCTTGGCGGTGTAGTTGTTGGTGAAGGAGAAGTCGGCGGGTCCGGATTGGTTGCCTACTTTCGTAGGCGTGCCGTTCTGCTCCGTCGAATACCGCACGACGAAGTCGCCATTCTCGTCCACATCCGGGCCGACCTTGACGGTCAGGTACTTGATGTCCGTATCCTGCTCCCAGTCGCGATCAGTATCGGCCTTCTCTTTGATGGTGAACTTATAGGTTCCCGGCTTGCTGAAGGTGAGCTTGCCGAAGGATCCAGTCGCGCCATCGTTGGCATTCGTTACATTGAGCGTAATCGTCTCCGGCGAATTGAATTCAGTGCCATTATATTTCACCGCATTCTCTTCGCCCTTTTGCAGTTCCAATTCGAAGCTGAAGTTCTTCGGCAGGCCGTGCTGCCGCACGCCATTACCACTAACCGTCTTCTTCACGCTCGGCGTGAACGTGCCGGGGCCGGGGGTGAAGGTGTTGGTGATGGTGGCGAATGCGGCGGACTGGTCCGCGCTGGAGCCGGATTCCCACTCGGAAGTGGCATTGCCCGTACGCTCGTATTCCACGCTCTGGATGAAGAGCGAATTCGTCTCCGCATTCTTTTTGACGACAACCTTCAGCGTCCAGGGGGTCTGGTCCATCTTCCAGCCGTTACCATCGGCAGGCTTGGTCTCCGCGATGGAGAACGTGTACGTGCCGGCCTCGGTGAACTGGAGATTGTCGAACGTGACCATCTTCTCCGACTCAGTCTTAGAGAAACCCTTGACGGTCTGTTCATCACTTGTGAACGGCGTCTTCGACTCCTCGCTCGTGAAGTTCTCGTACGCGGGGAAGCGTCCGTCTTCGTTTGTTCCTTCCACAGGCGTAAACGTGTCCTTCGTCAGCGTGAAGGTAAACTCCGGATACGACGGCTCCGCGTCATTGTTGACTCGGACAATCTTCTTCGCCTGCGGCCGGTAAGTCGTAGGTTCGGGGGTCTTGTGCTTGTTGGTGAAGACGACGGTAACGGGCGCATCGCCTTCCGGCTCGACTACCTCGAAGTCGCCTTCCCCTACCTTCTTAGAATAGGTAGTTTCTACGACTTCAAGGCCCGTAGCCTGCTTTTCGACTTTGACTTCGACCTTCCAAACGGTCTCGTCCTTGCGGAACGCGCTATTGCTGCCGAGGTCGTTCTCAGTGATCTCGAAGGTATAGATGCCCTCCTCGGCAAACTCGATGCCCTCAAACGACTTCGTGTTTGCCCCGTCGATCTCGATCTGCAGGCTGCTCTTGCCCTCCGGAAACTTCACGTTATCCGCGTTATCTTTGGGCGTCAGCGTGAAGGTAAACTTCTCGCCCTTTGCATCGCCGTCGCCGTCGATCTTCTTCTCCACCGGGATGTTCAGCTTCGGAGATTCCAGTTCGTTAACAACCTCGATTGTGCCGCCGTACATGTTGCCTGCAAAGCTGGTATCCAAGATCTTCAGCTCATAGCCGCCGGTCTTTGCTGCCGCCTTGGCCGCGTCGCATTTATCGCAACCGCTGCCAGTTGCGTTGCCCGTGACGTGGAACATGAAATAATGTTTGGTGTCGTCCTTCTTGTAGCCCTCCGGCGCTTCCAATTCCTGCAAGTAATACAGCTGATGCTGGCCGAGCAGAAGTCTACCTTCGGGGTTGGTGTTGGACTTAAAGAGTATCTCACCTTCTCCGGTCGTCACGTTCGTGGCGAGCGGAACATCGCTATACTCATTGAACAAGCCAAACTGAGCGCCGTTCAAACGCTTCGCATCCGTGCCGTTGCCGTCCTTCTTGACGACTGTGACCTGATAGCCGCGGCCCGTAGCAGTCGCGCCACCCGTGCTGTTGGTGCCCGTGTCGGCAGTATAGTGCCTACCTGCATAATCGATTTCCGCGGAATTTGTATAGTATAGCGTACCGCTCTTCTGTTCCAAAGCCGCCTGATAAACCAATGTATATTTGGCCGCCTTGGGACTCCTTATGGTAATTTTGAGATCGTGACCGGTCACAACTTCGACATCGAAGTCCTGCTCCTCCTTTAATTCGCGCTCCTGTCCGTCCCCGGTGTCCTCCTTGATGACCATCGGGGGCTGGTACGTGAGGTTCGTCGACATAGTATCCGTCACGACCAGAGGAGTGTGTTCATCAACGATCTGCATACGATTCTCGTTGAAAGTAAGGGTATAGGTGCAGATGAAGTCGTTCGACTCCACGGCGCCGTCGGTAGTTTCCTTGGAGAATACGTTGTTTATGTCCTGATTCTCTCTCTCCCAAATGCCTTTATCGTCATAGACCTTTGTATCGGGATTCCATGCCTTATAAGAACCATTGACACGATTCGAGATTTGGGGAATCTTGCCCAGCAGGCCATTCTCTGCGAGCGTATCATGGACAACATTGCCATCGGTCTGGTACTTAAACCGGAACTGCACAGTCTCTTTCGCCGTCCAGCAGGTGCAATAGTTCCCTTCCTTTGTGTCACATTTGAAAGTATCACGTCTACCAGTAGTAAATTTGCCGCAGTTACTCTCGTTCGAACACTCGCAGAGGTGATAGAGCATTACATTTTTATGGTTGTCGCTGTCAACAATAAGCTTATATGCATATTGCTCACCATTGGCCTTGCTAAGCTCAGGAACCGATTGCCACGTGCCACCGCCAATCGAGATTTCCACCGTTGCTTTATCCAAGTCAAGCGTGAGTTTCGGGTCTTCAATATCGCCGTCTCCGCTGGCTCCCTTGTCATAGAAGCGCAGTTTATCATCGAAATAGTAGTTGTAGTTCGGTCGAACCGTATCATCCCAACCGGGAACCGTATACACGATCTCCCAGAGATAATTGCCATGTTCGTCCTTGGTACCCGTCTTGACAATCGTCGCCTGGTCGGTGATCTTTCCGTACGGCTCTTCGAGATTGCCAGTGTCATACCTTTCCGCCACGGTAGCGCCGTTCGTGTATTTCATGATACCGCTACCGGTCGTCGGCGCAGGGTCCTTCGTAGAAAGGCAATAAACCTTTAGCTCCCAATGCGTTTCTTCGCTGAGTTTATAGTGATGCTTGCAGCTTTTTGAATCTTCATCTTTATGGCTATTGCGTTCACAATTGATCTCGTCCGGCACGACCAACGACCAGCCATTCTCACTGCGAGACTTCAGCTTATCCTTGGATATCCACACGTAGTGGGTGTGCAGTACCCCGTCAGAACCCTCAAGCTCAAACGCAAGCAGCACGCCGGCATTATAATCATCCTCTGTGAAATGGGTATTTTGAACCACTGCATCCGTAATTTCCAAGCCGTCTGCGGTTCTGTTCAACACATCGCCTTTAATATCGGAAGGCTTAATCGTGGTCTCCCACAGAATCTTGTCGTCGGGAAGTTTGTCTGCCTCGGGGAAATTACGTTTATATGCATACTTAAGGAAATCATTACCCATAGATGACGTCAAGCCGATGTCGGTCTTATCGACCTTACCTTGGTTCTGTGCGGGGGGCTCCACGGTAATCCCCGTGCCGCCGGGCATTGTAAGTTCTTCATCCGTGGCTTCAAAGGTCACTTCTGCATTCAGCGTGAACTCAACGCCCTCGCTGTAGGTCCCGAAGGTATCATCAAACTGAACATGCAGCGTGCCACTATCGTCAACCCACCACTGTCCGTGCGGTTGACCACCCGCCACAACGTTGCCCTTCTTGCCGCTCTTAAAGTTTACATACGGGCTATTAAAGAACGCTGCGAACGTTTCATCCGTATACGTATAGTCTGTGCCGGGTACAAAGCCACCAACCCCCTTGAACTTTGCCGACAAGCTGAGCAAATACGATGTGTTGGGATCAACAATCAAATTGCCTTCGGCATCCTTCTGAATTTCGCCCTTGCCGTCCGCAGGAGTAAGATTGGCCGTAATGCCTTCTTTGCCGATCAAATCCTCCAGGCTGATGCTGCTCGTCGCGTTCATGACCTCGCACTCCGGGCCATGGGTGTGCTCTTCAAGGTCGCAGATCAGGTTGCCTTCGGCGTCGTAGCACTCGGACGTATGGGTATGTTCCACCTTCCCGCAAGCGTAGGCCTTCGGGAAGCAATCCTGGGTGTGCGTGTGCTCCGGGAGCTCGCAGATCAGAACGCGATCCAGCTCGCCCTCGAACATCGATTCGCCCTCGTGCGGCACATACTTATAGCAGCCGTTTGCGTCGCTGTGGACATGCTCCACCATGCCGCAGAGATAGCCCGGCACCACCGTGGGCTCAGGCGTCACTTCCGGCGCAATCGTCGCTTCCGGAGACTCGCTGGCCTCGGGAGCCTCGCCGCCCTCCGGAGCTTCGCTGGCTTCCGGAGACACGCTGGTCTCGGGAGACACATCGCCTTCCGGAGCTTCGCTGGTCTCGGGAGAAACGCTGGACTCGGGAGATACATCGCCTTCGGGAGACTCGCTGCCATCCGGAGCTTCGCTGGCCTCGGAATCCTCGCCGGCTTCCGACGCTGCGGGCACAAGGCAACTATCGTCGTGCGTGTGCTCCTCCTTGTCGCAGGTAAGCACTACGATCGAGCCGCCGAGCTCCGACGTATAGCACTCCGCCGTGTGCGTGTGTTCTTCCTTGCCGCACAGATATTCTTTATGGTTCGGGTCAATGACGACGAAGTCCAGCTGAGCTTCGGCGGCGTTGGTGGAATCGTTCGAATCCTCTACGCTCAAAGTCAGCCGGTATGCACCCGCCTGATCGGGGGTATATGTGAATTGACCCTTGGCGCCCAGGTAGTCATTCTGCAGGTACGTGAAGGCCTTCTCGTTCTGGATGGTCTCGCCATCGCGCTCGATCTTGCCGATCACATCATGCCTGCCGTTGCTGCCGCCCGTGACCACCACATCAAAGACGTTGGGCTGGTTCACTTCGCCGTAGGGCTTCTCCGGATCGTGGGGCGTGATCTCCAGGCTCAGTTCCGTAGTGGGAACTTCGGTCGGTTCCGGAGTTTCCTCACCCGGCCTGACGATGTACTGCGCCTTCACGTAGCCGGTCGCGCCGCTCGTCAGGAGGATCTGGTACCAATCGTCCGCTTCCTTAATGACGTTCACAGTCGCGCCATTGGAGAGCTTGGTGATGACCTCCGACTCCGTGTTGGGGGCGGAGCGCACGTTCAGCTCGTTCTCCACACTCACCTTGCCCTGGAAGAGCACCACGTGGTCAGGCGCCTGGGTCGCGGGGGTTTCCGCCTCCAGGCTGGCCTCCGGACCCACGGTGGCGTTGGAATCCACAGTGGCGTTCGGATCCACGGTGACGTTCGGATCCTGAGAGGCTCCCGGATCCGCGCCGGAGCCAGCGTTCGGATCGACTTCCGAACCGGCGGGCTGCTGGCCCTCCGCACCGGGCGTAGATTCGCCCTCGGGCCGGCTGGTTTCAGTGGCAGGCGTCCACGACCAGGAATTGGAGGCCGTGATGTTCTCCAACGCCTGCGCGTTCGCACTAATGATGAACAGTATCGCCATCATCAGCGCGGCCAGTCTCTGCAATCTCTTTTTCATCGTTCCCTGTCCCTCCTAAGATTGTTTCAGCGTCTGTCGCCTTTCCAGACTTCGGTTTGTGTTTGTTGAAGCGGCTCGTACATTCCAGACTTCGGTCTTTTCTACGGTCCCTTCAAAGCCCTTTATTACACGAGCGAAACCGGAACTTGCGTTCCGGCCGCTCGATTGGCTTCCATTAGGCCTCGGTAACCAGCACCACCCGGTACTCGAAGTTCGCGTTCTCCTGGGTGAGGACGAAGTCATAATCCGTTCCGTTCTCGCCGGAGATCGTGGTCCAACCCTCTTCGTTCTGGCGGTTGACTTCCCAGCGAATCTCGTAGAGCTTGTTGGCGTTCTGCACGTTCGCGGTCAGCGTGACCTCATCTCCGAAGTAGAGGTTTCCTTCGCCCTTGCGCTCCAGCTTCACGGAGCCGGTGAAGGGGGTCTGCTGGTCAAACAAGCCCAGCGGGGTTTCCTCATCCTCGATCTCGACGAACTCCTCGGTCTCGACTTCGGTCTCGGCCTCGGGCTCGGTTCCGACCTCGGTCTCAGCTTCGGCTTCGGGCTCGGCTTCGATCTCGACCTCAGCCTCTTCCTTCACCTCAGCCTCGGGCTCGGCCTTGGGCTCTTCCTTGGCTTCTTCGTGCTTCTCTTCCTTGACTTCCTCTTTGGCCTCTTCGTGCTTTTCGGCCTTCTCTTCTTTCTTCTCTTCTACTACCTGCGTTTCGGTCACAGCCGAGGTCTCTTCTTCAGCAATTGCGAGGGGCATAGAGCTCAGGCAAATTCCCAGGGCCAGGGCGATAGCGATCATTCGCGCAGTCTTCTTCATTCTTTTTCCTCCTTTAATCTCTTCGAATTATCTTATGATTGAGTGTCGGTGTCGTGTCTTGCAGTCGGGTTCTTTTTATCGAAAGCTTCTTGGAAGCCAAATCGCTTCAGTCTCTCTTCGGTTCGGTTTGGAACCTCCTTTCGTCCGGTTACATCTTTTTTCTTCGGTGTAACCTTTCTGTCTATCGGCTCGAGTTCTTGGTGAGCTCTTCGCTCGCTCTCGCCTTCCGGTTGCATGCGCTCTGGAAAAGTGCGCTTGCATCTGTGACTTTCGTTGCTGCTATTATATGGTAAAAAACCAAAAAGGTCAATAGGATTTGGAAGAAAAATTCGCCAAAACTGAAATTTCAGCGTATCGTGCAAACTTTCAGCTGATTTCTTGTGCATTTTTACTATGCGGATACAGTTTGATTCCTGTGTGCGATTCTAAAATGTATATCAAGCGGTCATTTGACCCCGGCGGAGCGTTGTCAAACAAAAAAATGTTAAGCGAAACCCGGAAATCCGGCAAAAAAACGGCAGAAAGGGGCGGAAATATCCCCTCATCCAGTGGCCGCGCGACACCGAAAATGGCCTAAAGGTTACACTATCGCCAGCTTGTATGTCCGCAAGTGTTTCCCGGCAGGCTTTTTTTTCGCCGAACAGGCGCCCAACGGCCGCTCCAGCGGGCCGAAAATCCCCTCCGGAGCGGCCGATAGGCGCGATCATGCCAGAGGATGGCGCGGCGGCCAGGGCCTCCAGCGGCCATTGGCGGCGCCTCAGCGCGTCCGCGCGGGAGGTTTCCGACCTCTCCGGAGGCGAGAGAAACCCCCAGGGGCCCGCACCCCTGGGGGTTTCATCCGGGAATGCACGCTTTACTTCCTATTATATGACTCGCGCGCGTCCGCGCTCCGGCCTACTCCAGGTACTCCACCGCCCCGCTCTCCAGCCGGTAGAGCGCGCCCAGCACCCGGAGGCCGTGGTCGTGCTCCTCGCGCTGGATGTCCAGGCTCTCCTCGATCCGGCGCACGCTGCGGCGCACGTTCAGGCAGCAGGCCCGCACCTCGTCCCGCTCGCCGCCGATGGCCAGGCGGATCTCGTCGGTGATGAACTTGACGTAGCCGTCGGGATCGTGGTTCATGGCCGCGTCCACCGCGCCGCAGTGGTCGTGGCCCAGCACCAGCACCAGCCTGCAGCCCAGGTGGCCCGCGGCATACTCGATGGAGCCGAGCTGGTGATCGTCGATGACGTTGCCCGCCACGCGAATCACGAACAGCTCGCCGATGCCCGCCGAGAAGATGGCCTCCGGGATGACCCGGGAGTCCGAGCAGGTCACGACCACGGCGTAGGGGGCCTGGCCCGCTTCGCAGGTGCGCTTGCGGAGCGCGGGGGAAACGTCGCCCGGGCAGGTTTGCGCGCTCAGATACCTCCGGTTTCCCTCCCGGAGCTTGTCCAGCGCCTCATCGGCGCACATCGGGGCTGCATTCATTGGATTTGCCTCCTTCTCTGTGTCCAGCATCTTTTCAAATTTCCGGCGGGCCGAACCGACTATCCGCGCGGCGACAGAAGCTTCAAGAACTCCTCCTCGCCGATGACCGGCACGCCCAGGCTCTGGGCCTTGGTCAGCTTGCTTCCGGCGGCCTCGCCCGCGACCACCAGGCTGGTCTTCTTCGACACCGAGCCCGCCGCCTTGCCGCCCGCCCGGCGGATGGCCTCCTCCGCCTCGGCGCGGGACATGCTCGACAGCGTGCCCGTGACCACCACCGTCTTGCCCTCGAACGCGCCGCCCGCCGCCGCCTTCTCCGGCGGCACGGGGTTCACCCCCGCCGAGAGCAGCGCGTCCACCAGCCGCAGGTTGTTCCCGTCCTCGAAGAAGCCCGCGATGGAATCCGCCACGATCTCCCCCACGTCGTCCATCTGGACGAGCTCGTCGCGCGGCGCGGCGCGCAGGGCGTCCACGCTGCGATACTTCTCCGCCAAGTCGCGGGCGGTCTTGGTGCCGATGTTTGGTATGCCGATGGCATAGATGAACGAAGCCAGCGCGCAGCCCTTGCTCTTCTCCAGCGCCGAGAGCAGGTTCTCCGCCTTCTTCTCGCCGAAGCGATCCAGCGCGCAGAGCTGCTCCTTGGTGAGCGCATAGAGCTGGTCGGCCTCCTGCACGAGCCCGGCCTCGACCAGCTGCAAGGCGGTCTTCTCCGAGAAGGTGTCGATGTCCATGGCGTCGCGGCTGGCGAAGTGGGAGAGCCGCATCACGATCTGCGGCACGCAGCCGTCGCGGTTCGGGCAGAACAGGTGCGCACCGCGCTCCACGAGCGCTGCGCCGCAGGCCGGGCAGACCGTGGGCTTCTCTACGTCCCGCTCGCCCTCCACGAACTCGTCCACACGGCCCATGATCTCCGGTATGACCTCGTTGGAGCGGCGAATCCAAACCTTCGCGCCGATCTTGACGCGCTTGCGCTGCACGTCCTGCCAGTTGTTCAGCGTGGCGCGCTTGACCGTCGCGCCCGCCAGCTCCACCGGCGACACGTGCGCCAGCGGCGTGAGCTTGCCCGTGCGGCCGATCTGCCAAGTGACGTCCTCCAGCGTGGCGGTGGCCTCCTCCGCCTCAAACTTGTAGGCCACGGCCCAGCGGGGGAACTTGTCCGTGTATCCCAGCGCCTCGCGGGTGGCGAAGTCGGTGATCTTGATCACCGCGCCGTCGATCTCGTAGTCCAGCTCCGGACGAGAGACCTCCACCTCGTGCACCGCGTCGATGGCCCCCTCCAGCGTGTCGGCGTAGACCTCGCAGCCGGACACCGGGAAGCGGTTCTCCCGCAGGAAGTCGAGCATCTCCCGCTGGTCGCGGAACGAGCGGCCCTCGATGTAGCCCACGTCGTAGAAGCAGGCGTCAAGCTTGCGGGAAGCCGTGACGGCGGGATCGAGGTTGCGCAGCGCGCCCGCGGCGGCGTTGCGGGGGTTCTTCAGCGGCTCCTTGGCCTTCCTATTATAAGCTTCGAGCTGGCTCAGCCGCATGAACGCCTCGCCGTGCACCTCCATGCGGCCCGTGAAGGGGATGCGCAGGGGGATCGAGCGGATGGTCAGCGCCTGGGGCAGGATCTCCTCGCCCACCACGCCGTTGCCGCGCGTGGCCGCGCCGACCAGCGCGCCGTCCTCGTAGGTGAGGTTCACGGTCAGGCCGTCGAACTTGTGCTCGACGACGAAGCGGAGCTCGGGCAGCCCAGCCTCCTGGCGCAGCTTCTCAGCGCGCTGAGCCCACTCGCGCAGGGCGTCGATGGACTGGGCCTTGCCCATGCTCCAGAGCCGCGCCAGGTGGGTGTGGGGCTCGAAGGCGGAGAGCACCGCGCCGCCGACGCGGCGGGTGGGGGAATCCTCCAGGCGAACGCCGGTCTCGGCCTCGAGCCGGACCAGCTCGTCGTAGAGCGCGTCCCACTCCCTGTCGGAGATGGTGGGCGCGTCCAGGGTGTAGTATTGATAGGCGGTCTCATTGAGCCGGTTCACCAGCTCACGCATGCGATCCATAGTCGTCACTCCTTCAGAAGGGAGAATAAGGCAGATCTGGGCGTAGGCCCAACTCGTTGCGCGGAAACGAAACCTCGCGCTCGAAGGCGCGGCAGCAGCAGGGAGAATCCAAGGAACCTCAGGTTCCTTGGTGGAGATTCTTAAGGGGCAACGCCCCTTAAGCGGGTCCGGGCAGCGCCCGTGCGGGTCTGGGCAGCGCCCAGCGGCCGGCAGGGCCGGCAGCCACATTTCCCCAGCGGCCCGCGGTATTCAACCAATGCTCCGGCAATGCGAACTGCCGTTCCATCGCCTCCATACCGCGGGCCGCCGCGGCGCGGAGTTGAATTGGCAAGCCGGGAGGCTTGCCAATTCAAGGCAGCCGCCACTAACTCCATAAAACGTCGCATCTGCCCGCCCGCAATCCATCCAGCGAACCCCCGCTACTTCCTCTCCCCAGAATCCTCGCCCTCCGCCGCCTCCATCATCTCGGGCAGCGCCGCCGCGTCCTCCACGATGCTCGTAACCAACTGCTGAAAGTCCGCCGCGCTCTGCAAAGTGATGACGGGCCTTCCCGTCTCCGCCTCGAGCGCCTGCCGCGCGACCCCGGCCACCCGACCGCCGCGCCGCGCCACGCTCTGGTTCTCTGAGAACCCCTGTGGCCGCTCCGATTTGGAGATGTCCCGCGTCGAGGCCTCCGCGAGCATCATCAATACGAGCTCCAGATCGCTCATATTGTCCCGCAGGTTTTCCTTTTTCAATCCCTTGAACCGCTTGTACTGGCGCGTCGTCATGCCAGCCCAGGCGCGGGTGATCTCGTCGGTGAGGATGGCGTAATCCTTGCCCTTGCGCAGGCCGCGCTGCTTCCACTCGTCGGTGAGCTCGTTGCGGATGCGGATCGACAGGAGGCGCTGATGCACCCAATCCTCGGAGTAGCCCTTCTTCAGGTAGGTGTCGAGGGCGCGATCGATCGCCTGCTCGGGGTCGATCGTCTCCTCGATGCGCTCCCGGCCCACTTGCGCCAGCCACAGCTTGAATGGCTCGGCCTTGGGCGAGGGGATGGATTGGATGATGCGCAGGAGCTGCTCGGTGTCGGCGACGTCGGTCATGCGCCGCTTGCCGTCGGCGGCGGTCATCTTCAAACCGTGACAATTTGTCACGGTTTCGTTTCCTTCGTTCCGCAGGCGCTGCTTTAGCTTGCGCCAATAGGCGCTTGGGTCCGCGCTATCCGTCAGGACGGCGACGACGTCCACGACAGAGAAGTACCATTCTTCCTTCTCCGCGTCCCAGGCTGTGCGGATTCTTTGGTTTTCGAAGAGTTGGATGTTGTCCTGTGCGTTGGGCATGGAATTTGTTTCTCCTTTGGTTATGGATTCCATTCCTTGGGACGATTGGCGGAATGTGGGTGGGGGATCGAAGGGTTTAGAGAGTTAGTGGCGGCTGCCTTGAATTGGGAAGCCTTCCGGCTTCCCAATTCAACTCCGCGCCGCGGCGGCCCGCGGTATGGAGGCGATGGGGCGCTGGTGCGCGTTGCCTGGTTTTGGTTTGATGCCGCGGGCCGCCTGGAATTGCGGCCTTTTCCCTCAAACCGCAGCCGCCTACTAGGCGCAACCTTAGGGGCTACGCTGGGCTCTGCCCAGACCTGCTTAAGGGGCTTTGCCCCTTAAGAATCCTCACCAAGGAACCTGAGGTTCCTTGGATTCTCCCTTCTGCTGCCGCGTTGAGGGCCCGCCTTGGTTCGCTTATCCGTCGATCCTTCTCAGCGGGGCGATGTTCGCTGAGAAGCGCTTCAGCGCGCCGTTGGCGAAACGCACGATCACCTTCTGCTCCGCGCCCTCGCCCTCGATTCGCTCCACCGTGCCCCTGCCGAACACGCTATGCACCACATTATCCCCCGGCCTGAACAGGCGCAGCGACCGCTGCGGCGCGGCGGCCTGTCCGCCCATGCCCTTCTGCAGCCCCGGTATGTTCAGCGCACCGGGCTTCGCCTCCGTCCGCCCATAGCTATAATTCGGCGCGCTGGGCCTCGACGCGGCGTAGCCGCCCGCGCCCGCCCGGCCCATCGGCCTGGGCACCCGCGCCTCCATGCGCACCGCGCCGTCCATGATCAGCCTCGGCGGAATCTCGCCCACGAATCTGGAGAGCTGGTTGGTCGAGCGGGAGTTATACAGCATCCGCGTCCGCGCATGGCTCAGGAACAGCCGCTTCTTGGCGCGGGTGATGCCCACGTAGGCCAACCTGCGCTCCTCCTCCAGCGCGTCCTCATCGAAGATCGCGCGGCTGAGGGGGAACACGCCCTCCTCCATGCCCGCCAGGAACACGGCGTCGAACTCCAGGCCCTTGGCGGAGTGCAGCGTCATCAGCGTCACCGCGCCGCTGGTCTGGTTCAGGTTATCCACGTCGGTGATCAGCGCGACGTTCTCCAGGAAGTCACCCAGCGTGCCCTCGGGGTTGAGCTTCTCGAACTCGCTCACCGCGCCCTGGAGCTCGCGGATGTTCTCGATGCGCGCCTCGTTCTCCTCTGTCTTGGACTGCTCGAGGGCCTTGACGTAGCCGGTCCTGTCGATCAGCGTCTCCGCGAACTCGCTGATGCTCTGGGCGTAGAGCGCCTCGGTGAGCTCCATCATGAGCGCCGCGAAGCTGCCCACCAGCTTCTCGGCCCGGCTCGAGAGCCCCGCATTGCCCGCGTCCAGCGCGGCGCTCATCAGCGATATGCCGCTCGCCTCGGCGTAGCGCGCCAGCGCGTCGATGGTGCTCTCGCCGATGCCGCGCTTGGGCTCGTTGATGATCCGCCGCACGGACACGTCGTCGTCCGGGTTGACCAGCGCCCGCATGTAGGCGATCAGGTCCTTGACCTCCTTGCGGTCGTAGAAGCGCAGGCCGCCGTAGACCCGATGCGGCACGCCTGCGCGCACGAAGGCTTCCTCGATCACGCGGGACTGGGCGTTGGTGCGGTAGAGCACGGCGATCTCGCCGGGCCGGGTGCCCTGGGAGATCAGCTTCTTGGACATCAGCGCGGTGAACGCCGCCTCGTCGCGCTCGTCCATGGCGTGATACAGCCCCACCTTCTCGCCGGTGTCGCTCTCGGTCCACAGCGCCTTCTCCTTGCGCCCGGCGTTGTGGGCGATCACCTGGTTGGCGGCATCCAGTATGTTGCCCGTGGAGCGGTAGTTCTGCTCCAGCTTGATGACCGTGCAGTCCGGGAAGTCGCGCTCGAACTCCAGGATATTGCGGATGTCCGCGCCGCGCCAGCCGTAGATCGACTGATCGTCGTCGCCCACCACGCACAGGTTGCGCTTCCTGCCCGCCATCAGCCGCACGAACTGGTACTGCGCGGCGTTGGTGTCCTGGTACTCGTCCACGAGCACGTAGTCGAACTTGTCCTGGTAGTACTCCAATACCGGCGGATGCTCGCTCAGCAGCACCAGCGTCTTGATCAGCAGGTCGTCGAAGTCCAGCGCGTTGTTGCCCCGCAGCGTGTTCTCGTACCTCTGGTACGCCTCCGCCAGCTTGCGGTTGCGGAAGTTCTCGCCCTCATCCTCCAGCCACTCGGAGGGCGTCAGCATCCGGTTCTTGGCGTCGGAGATCACCGCGCGCACGACCTTGGGCGGGTACTCCTTGTCATCCAGCTCCAGCGCCTTGCACACGCCCTTGATGACGGTCATGCGGTCGTCCTCGTCGTAGATGACGAACGCGCGCTTGTAGCCGAGCTTCTCGATGTCCCGCCGCAGTATCCGCGCGCAGCAGGAGTGGAAGGTCGACACCCAGGCGTCGCGCCCGGCCTCCCCCGCCAGCGTGTCCACGCGGTCGACCATCTCCCGCGCGGCCTTGTTGGTGAACGTGATGGCCAGTATCTTCCACGGCGGCACGCCCTTCTCGATCAGGTGCGCCACCCGGCAGGTGAGCACGCGGGTCTTGCCGCTGCCCGCGCCCGCTAAAACGAGCAGCGGCCCCTCCGTCTGCTCGACGGCGGCGCGCTGCTGAGGATTCAATGTATCGAGATAGTGCATGTTCACTTTTCCTTATTGATTCGCTCGATGATCCGCGCATAGCCGTCCGCGCCGTAGTTCAGGGCGCGGTTGACGCGGCCGATGGTGGCGGTGGAGGCGCCGGTTCGCTCCACGATCTCATTGTAGGTCACCTTGTCGCGCAGCATCAGGGCGATCTCCAGGCGGGAGCTCAGGTCCTGCACCTCGCGAATGGTGAACAGATCCTCGAACAGGCGGTAGCAGTCCTCCTCGTCCTCCAGCGCCAGGAATGCCCGGGCCAGCAGGTCGACGCGCTCGCTCTTCAGCTTGGATGCGTACACGGCGCTCGCCTCTCTTTCACGCTTTAATGTGCTGATACCATTATACTCCATGCGCGCCCCCCGCGTCAAGCGCAAAGAATTGATTTGACGCGGGCACATCCAGCCGGTATAATAGCAGTGGAACAGTCGAGAATAGCACCGGCAAAGGAGGTGCGCGGATGGCGACGATGAAGGAAGTGGCGGAGCTCGCCGGAGTATCCACGGCGACGGTCTCCCACGTGGTCAACGGCACGAAGAAGCTCTCGCCCGAGACCACCGAGCGCGTGCTCACGGCCATCCAGCAGGCCAACTACACGCCCAACACGCTGGCCAAGTCGCTGCGCAGCGGCCAGACCCACACCATCGGCGTGCTGGTGGAGGACATCCGCGGCCTGCCGGTGCCGGAGATCGTCAGCGGCATCAGCGAGACATTGGCCGTGAGCGGCTACCGGATGCTCCTGTACGACCTGCACCTGCTGGAGAAGCTCTACAACCAGTACGAGCAGATCGTGGCCTACCGGGACCGCATCAACACGGGCGCGGCGGCGCTGCACCAGGCGCACGTGGACGGCATCATCTACGTGGGCATGCACGACCGGCACCTGGATCAACTCTTCGACCCGATGCAAAAGCCGCTGGTGTTCGCCTACTCCCACGGCACCCAGCAGGATAGCTGCGTGACCTACGCCAACCACGACTCCGCCAAGGCGCTGACCCAGTACCTGATCGGCAAGGGCCACCGGCGCATCGCGGTGATCGCGGGGCACCCACACTCCTACCCGACGATCATGCGCCTGGAGGGCTACCGGGAGGCGATGGCGGAGGCGAGCCTGGACGTGCCGGAGGCGTACATCCGCTACGGCGACTGGGAGAGCGACAGCGGAAGGGCGCGCACCCTGGAGCTGCTGGAATGTAAGGAGCGCCCCACGGCGATATTCGCGATGAACGACCTGATGGCCGCGGGCAGCATCCGCGCATTGGCGGAGGCGGGGCTGCGCGTGCCCGGGGACGTGGCGGTGGCGGGCTTCGATAACCGGGAGATCGCGCGCTACCTGAATCCGCCGCTGACCACGGTGGCGCTGCCCACGGCAGAGATCGGCATGCGCGCCGCCAAGCGCATCCTGTCGCGCATCCAGAACCCCGACTCCCCACCGCAGCGCGAGATCGTGGAATGTTCCATCATTGAGCGAGAGTCCGTATAGAAACGTAACGCAGGACTTGGGCCCCATAATCTACGGGGCCCAAGTCCGTCTTCAAGCCCGCGGCAGCAAAAGGGAGAATCCAAGGAACCTCAGGTTCCTTGGTGAGGATTCTTAAGGGGCAAAGCCCCTTAAGCAGGTCTGGGCAGCGCCCAGCGTAGCCCCTAAAGCTGTGCCAGGCAGGCAGCTGCGGTTTGAGGAACAAAGACCACGCTCCCAGGCGGCCCGCGGTCTTAAACCAAAGCCCCGGCAAAGCGAACCTGCGCCCCATCGCCTCCAATCCGCGGGCCGCCGGCGGCGCGGAGTTGAATTGGCAAGCCTCCCGGCTTGCCAATTCAAGGCAGCCGCCACTAACTCTCCAACGTACCGCCACGAACGCCTGCAAGCGCCCATCATCCAGCCGCCAACCCATCATCCATCTCTCACCCAATCCCGCCATCCCACCAAAAAACCTCCCCAATCCCTTCCCGCTTCATCTTCCGTTTACACAGCAGGTATAATATAATCTAAACGGCAAACCAAAAAAGCTCCCCTCCGCGATTCCACACCGCAGAGACGAGCGAAAGGACGGACAAAACCATGCGAGAGACGCAACCCAATCCAAGCGAAAAGCAGCAAAAGCGCAAGCCGTTCTTCATCTCCTACGGCATCGTAATCCTCGTGATGCTGCTGCTCAACGCCTTCCTGTTCCCCGCACTGCTGGGCAACCAGGTGCAGTCGGTGGACTACGGCACCTTCCTGAACATGCTGGAGGAGGGCAAGCTCACCACCGTCCAGCTCGAGGAGGAGCAAATCTACTTCGCGGACAAAGAGGAGAAGATGTACTCTACCAACGCCATCCCCCAGGACTACACCATCGTGGAGCGGCTGGACTCGGCGGGCGTGAGCTTCGGCCGCGTCTACCGCAAGCAGGGCCTGCTGGAATACCTGCTGACCAATTGGGTGCTGCCCTTCCTGCCGCTGATCCTGATCGCCACGTTCATCAGCCGCCAGTTCAATAAGCGGATGGCCGGCGGCGGCCCCGGCGGACTGAACGCCATGATGTTCGGCGGCCAGTCCGGCGCAAAGCAGTACGTGGTGGACGACAGCACCGGCATCAAGTTCGACGAC
The DNA here is from genome assembly GCA_947600345.1 of uncultured Clostridia bacterium. Taxonomy (GTDB): domain Bacteria; phylum Bacillota; class Clostridia; order Christensenellales; family Aristaeellaceae; genus SFTH01. Next base: position 308 of record CANQGC010000012.1, on the reverse strand, counting down.
GTGGCCGGACAGGACGAGGCCAAGGAGAGCCTCCAGGAGATCGTCGACTTCCTCCACGACCCGAAGAAGTACGAGGAGATCGGCGCAAAGATGCCCAAGGGCGCGCTGCTCGTGGGCCCTCCCGGCACCGGCAAGACGCTGCTGGCAAGGGCCGTCGCGGGCGAGGCGGGCGTGCCGTTCTTCAGCATCGCGGGCAGCGAGTTCGTGGAGATGTTCGTGGGCATGGGCGCCAGCAAGGTGCGCGACCTGTTCAAGCAGGCGGGCGAGAAGGCGCCGTGCATCGTGTTCATCGACGAGATCGACACCAT
>CANQGC010000011.1 GCA_947600345.1 uncultured Clostridia bacterium | reverse complement strand
AGGAGGTTCATTTTTCCTATAAGTTTTTTTCACCCCCAGTTGAACTGGGGGTTGCTTATCGCCTTTTCGGCTACCAAGGCGAAGCATCGCCGGGCGCGCCCGGCGCCGCTTCCCCGCCGTCAGTCGTCCGCGCTCCGCCCGTCTGCCCAGGCGCAGCCGCCTCGCTCGGGGCCCGTCATGCCGGAGACGTAGCGGGCGTTGAAGGCCATGTTGATCTCCCGCAGCTCCCTGCGTCCCTCGATGTAGTCCTGGTACATCTCGACCAGGCCCGGACTGCAGCCGTCGCACGCGGCGTCGATCTTGCCGATGGATTCCGCGACGATCCGCTCCCGCTCCTCCCGAGTCGTGTCGGCGATTCGTATGCTCCTCATGCCGCTCTCCCTCCGCCTTTATCAACCTTCGTCAGATTCCCATCTTGCGCAGTATGCCTTCCGCCGTCACGCCGGGATGGGTAACGTACAGCCGGGCGATCTGCTCCACCAGCGCGGCGTCCCAGCCGTGGCGGCGGGCGATCTCCCCGGGGGAGCGGCCCCTCTGGCTCTCCCGCATGACCGCCTCGACCTGGGCCCGGATGCCGTCCGCCTTGGGCGGGGGCGCGGCCTTCTCCGGATGGGGGATGTCGACGCGCCTCGCGCGAAGCTCCCCGCCCCCGGCCTCCACGATCGCCAGCGTGATGGGCTGGTTGAAGCGCCGGGGCCCGCAGCTGCCGGGGTTCAGCAGCAGCGTCCCGCCCAGCCGCTTCTCCTCGTACCTGTGGGAATGCCCGCAGACCGCCAGGCCGTAGGCGCTCAAGTCAACGGGCAAATCCTTCCTCCGATGCGCCATGCACGCGCGCAGGCCGCCCAGCTCGAGCTCCAGCCTCGCCGGAAGATCCTCCGCCCAATCCTTGTCGTTGTTGCCGCGCACGGCGTACACCGGCGCGAGCTTCTCCAGCTCGCCGATGATCTCCCGCCGGTTGATGTCCCCGGCGTGCAGTATGGCGTCGCAGCCCGCCAGCGCGGCCAGCGCCTCCGGCCGCAGCAGCCCGTGCGTGTCCGACAATACTCCGATCCTCATATCCACCACCGATGCGCATGATTCAGCAATTCTTAAGTTACATTCTAGTAAATCTCCGCGAACTTGTCAAGGCCCCTGCGGCCTCGAAGCCGCGCTATGCGCGCTTTTCCCCGGCTATTTTGGCGTGGTAAAGTGTTAAATTCCCCGCAATCAATTGACATACCCAGCGGCCTGGTATATAATTCGAACATCGGTTGTGGGAAAACCTTTGCGGACGCCGAAATTTTTGCTGAGAAGCTGAGGGGGCGACGCACCTTGAACCGATCAATACGCAGAGTCTATCTGCAAGAAAGGAAGTTTTATCGATGAAGAACACCATGAAGCTCGTCGCGCTGCTGCTCGTTGCGGCGCTCGCACTCTTCACAATGTCCGCCGCGGTGGCGGAGGAAGCCGGAGCGGTGCCGCTGGACAAGGAGGCCTTCGACGCGCTGGTGAACGGCGGCGACGTGGCCGACGATGCGACCATCGCCGCGAGCGCCTGGGCGACCGCCGTCAAGGAGCGCGGCACGCTGCGCGTGGGCGGCGTGCGCACCGCCTTCCTGTTCAGCCAGCTGGACGAGACCGACGACAGCATTCGCGGCTTCGACGCGGGCCTGTATCAGCTGCTGGCCAAGTACATCCTGGGCGACGCCTCCGCCTATGAGATCACCCAGGTGGACTCCAGCACCCGCGAGTCCGTGCTGCAGAGCGATCAGGTGGACGCCGTGTTCGCCACCTACTCCATCACCCCGGCCCGCCAGGAGGTCATCTCCTTCGCCGGCCCCTACTACACCTCCCGCCAGGCGATCCTGGTCGCCGCCTCCAATGAGGACATCGCGGGCGTGGACGACCTCGCGGGCAAGAACGTGGCCACCCAGGCCGGCTCCACCGGCCCGTCCATCCTGGCCGAGTACGCCCCCGAAGCCAACGTGCAGGAGTTCTCCTCCGACACCGAGGCCTGCGAGGCGCTGAAGCTGGGCCGCGTGGATGCCTACGTCACCGACGGCACGCTGCAGATGAGCTCCGTGATCAAGAACCCCGACGCCTTCAAGCTGGCCGGCCCCGAGTTCGGCCCGGACGACAACTACGGCATCGGCCTGCCGAAGGACTCCGACGGCGTGGCCTTCGTCAACGCCTTCCTGCAGAAGCTGATCGACGACGGCACCTGGGAGCAGCTCTGGCACATCACCCTGGGCGACCGCACCGGCGTCGCCGAGGCTCCGGCGGCTCCGACCATCGGCTAAGCGCGCGATTTGCGCAAAATTCCGGCGCTCAGGTCTCAACGGCCTGAGCGCTCGTTTAAAGGAGAGCGATAGATATGATGAGCGTCGGCGAGCTCCTCTCCCAGTTTGGAGACAAGTATCTACAGGCGCTGTGGACCACCTACGGGCTGACCGTGCTCTGCTTCGCGGGCGCGCTGGTGCTGGGCATCGCGATCACGGTGATGCGCATCTGCCCGATCAAGCCGTTGCAGTGGTTCGGCGACTTCTATGTGCAGATCTTCCGCAACATCCCCGGCGCGGCGCTGCTGATCGTATTGGTGTACGCGCTGCCGTACCTGCGGGTGATGCTTTCCTATTACATGTGCGTGCTGGTGGCGGTCACGCTGATCCCCTCGTCCTTCTGCTCGGAGTACCTGATGGCGGGCATGAACACCATCGGCGCGGGCCAGATTGAGGCGGCGCGCTCGCTGGGCATGACCTTCTTCCAGATCGTCAAGAACGTGGTGCTGCCCCAGGCGCTGCGCTCCACGGTGCTGCAGATGACCAACCTGCTGGTGGCGACGATGCTCACCACGGCGCTGGCCTCCCAGGTGCCGCTGAACCCGGCGGATCTGACCGGCATCGTCACCTACATCAACACCCACGCGGTGGGCGGCATCACGGCCTTCATGATCTCGGCCTTCTTCTACGCCGTGACCGCCGTGGTGATCGGCCAGATCGGCAACCGGATCGACAAGAAAGTGAGGATACTGCGATGAACGGCGCACATGCTTCCATCCGGGACGTGCTCTACGACGCTCCCGGCCCGAAGGCGAAGCGGCGCATCGCCTTCGTCACGGTGATCTCGCTGCTCGCCCTGGCGGCGCTGCTGGCCGCCATCGTCCGGCGCTTCTACGTCACGGGCCAGCTCGACCCCAAGTACTGGTCCATCTTCCTGCGCTACACCACCTGGCGCTTCATCGGGCGCGGACTGCTGGGAACGCTGCAGGTGGCGGCGGCGTCCAGCGTGCTGGCCTTCGCCGCGGGCATGCTCTTGATGATGGCTCGCGTGTGCCGCTACCGCGTATTAAACGCCATCGCCACCTTCATCATCGAGCTGAGCCGCGGTATACCGACGCTGCTGTTCATCTACTTCTTCTTCCTGCTGGCGCCGCAGTTCGGCCTGCAGCTGCCGTCCTTCTGGCGGATCACGCTGCCGGTTTCGATCTCGGCCATGGGCGTGACCGCCGAGGCGCTGCGCTCGGGCGTGAACGCCGTGCCCCGGGGCCAGACGGAGGCGGCGGTTTCGCTGGGCATGCGCAGCGCGAGCGTGTTCTTCAAGATCGTGTTCCCCCAGGGCTTCCGCTACGTGATCCCGACGCTGATCTCCGAGATGGTCATCGTGTTCAAGGACACGACCTACGCCTACGTGGTCAATTACGCGGACCTGATGCAGAACGCGAAGGTGCTCATCAGCAACTACGACGCGCTGCTGGCGGTGTACCTGGTGGTCGCCGTGATCTACATCGTCATCAACTATCTGATCAACAAGCTGGCCGCCACGGTCGAGCGCCGCACCCGCGCCGCCGTTGCCGCGGCAAAGTAGCACCGGAAGGGAGAAGCAAGCAATGTCAAACGGCAAAATTATATCGCAGGAGCCCATCATCGAGCTCAAGCACATCGACAAGCACTTCGGTTCCCTGCACGTGCTCAAGGACATCAACCTGACGGTGCACAAGGGCGAGGTCGTGGTCATCATCGGCCCCTCGGGCAGCGGCAAGTCCACGCTCTGCCGCACGATCAACCGCCTGGAGACCATCGACTCTGGCGAGATCGTGATCGACGGCAGCGTCATGCCGAAGGAGGGTAAGAAGCTGGCGGAGCTGCGAAGCCAGATCGGCATGGTGTTCCAGTCCTTCAACCTCTTCGCCCACAAGACGATCCTGGACAACGTGACCATCGCGCCGCGGGACGTATTGAAGAAGTCCAAGCGGGAGGCCGAGGAGGAGGCCATGCAGCTGCTCAAGCGCGTGGGCGTGGACAGTCAGGCGGGCAAGGTTCCGGCCCAGCTCTCCGGCGGTCAGCAGCAGCGCGTGGCCATCGCCCGCTCGCTGGCGATGCACCCGAAGGCCATCCTCTTCGACGAGCCCACCAGCGCCCTCGACCCCGAGATGATCGGCGAGGTGCTGGACGTGATGACTGAGCTCGCCCGGGACGGCATGACGATGGTGATCGTCACCCACGAGATGAACTTCGCCCGGAGGGTGGCCGACCGCGTGATCTTCATGGACGGCGGCAGCATACTGGAGGAGGCCGCGCCGGAGGAGTTCTTCGCCGCGCCCAAGACCCAGCGCGCCCGGGACTTCCTGAACTCGCTGGGCGACCGGGAGAGCCGCTCATAGGCGATTTCGATTGAACGGGGGCGCTCCGCCCTCCACAGCAAAGCCCCGACCCAAAGGGCCGGGGCTGCGTCTGTGCAGGATTGGACGGGTTCAGCGCGGCATGCCTTCCTCCAGCGCCCGCCGAACGATTGCGGCCATCAGCTCCGTCGCGGGTTCCAACGCCGCCGGATCGGCCATGAAGCCGGGATGGTGCAGCGGGTGTGGGCTGCTCACGCCCAGGTCGAACATCGCGCCGGGCAGGCGCTCCTGGAAGCTGGCGAAATCCTCGCCCCCCATCCGCGCCGGCTGGGGCACCACGTCGAAGCCGCGCTCGCGGGCGACCTTCGCCACCAGCTCCGCCAGCGCCGGATCGTTGTTCGTGGCGGGACAGCCGGGCATCCAGCGGAAGTCCACCCGGTATCCCTCGGCCCGCAGCGCCTCCGCCTCCCGCTCCAGGCAGTCCGCGATGCGCTCCCGCACCTCGGGGTGGAAGCTGCGCGCGGTGCCCTCCAGCTCCGCCGACTCCGGCATGATGTTCCAGGCGGAGCCCGCGTGGAACTGGCAAACGCTGATCAGCGCGGGCTTTGCCGGTTCGATCCTCCGGCTGACGATCTCGTTGATGCGCCCGACCAGGTGCGCCGCCGCCGGAATCGGATCCAGGCCGTCGTGGGGCGCGCTGGCGTGCCCGCCTATGCCGGTGACCGTGTAGGAGAAGCGGTCCACCGCCGCGTTGAACGGGCCCGGGCCGATGGACACCGTTCCCGTCGGATGGAGCGCCGACACGTGCAGCGCGAACACCGCCTGCACGCCCTCCCGCTCCAAGCAGCCGGTGTCGAGCAGCTGCTTCGCGCCGCGGGCGTTCTCCTCGGCGGGCTGGAAGATCAGCACCACCGTTCCGGGCAAATTGCCGCGCTCCGTGGCCAGCAGCCGCGCCAGGCTCAACAGCATCGCCGTGTGAAAGTCGTGGCCGCAGGCGTGCATGACGTCCGGGCGCTCGGAGGCGTAATCCAGGCCGGTCTCCTCGCAGATCGGCAGCGCGTCGATGTCCGCGCGCACGCCGATCACCGGCCCGTTCGGGTCGCCGGAAATTCGCGCCAGCACGCCCGTGGGCAGATCCAGCTCGAGCGGCTCAACGCCCTCGATCTCCGACAGCGCGCCGCGGATGTAGCGCGTGGTCTCGAACTCCTCCAGCGAAAGCTCCGGATGCCGGTGCAGCCAGTGGAAGTCGCACAGCGCGAGGGATTCATATTCGTTCGCAAGCATTGCGTATCAGCCCTTTCGGTGGTATAATTCTTCTGGTGCGGATTCTTCCGGTGACCATATCCGCATAAGGATTTCGCCGCGCGCGCGCTGAATCCTGCATGAACGCCGAAATCCGCGCCATGAATCTTGCAGCAACAAGCGGGCAAGCGCCCTTCCCACGGGAGATGTGAAACTTGAAGAACAGCCTGATCTACCAGACCACGAACTACGACTGCGGACCGACCAGCCTCACCAACGCCCTGCGCTTCCTGTTCGAGCGCGCCGAGATACCGCCCATACTCATCAAGCAGATCTGGGCCATGGGCAACGACGCCTACTCCCCCACCGGCGAGCCCGGCAAGGCGGGCACATCGCTGGAGGCGCTGCGCTATCTGGGCCACTGGTTTACGGACTACGGCGAGAAGTGCGGCTTTCCGCTGCGCGCGAAGTTTCTGGAAGGCACGGAGGCCTTCGTGGAGGAGCAAAGCGCGGTGCTGAACTGTCTGCGCGACGGCGGCTGCGTGGTGCTGCGCGTCGTGATCCACGGCGGCAGCGGCCACTACGTGCTGCTGACCCGCATCCTCGATAACGGCGAGATCGGCCTGTTCGATCCCTACGGCGGGGAGCCCGACAGGGGCGATCCCGGCCGAAGGTTCATCTACGACCGCCCCCAGGAGATGAACCGCGCGGTGCGCATGGAGTACCTGAACCGCCAGGACGACTCCGAGTACGCCATGGGCCCCTACCACAAGCGCGAGCTCCTGCTGCTCTGGCGCACCGGCGGCGACGCCGCACAGTGAGCCGCAAGAAGCCATTCCCCGAAGGACACCGCCAAGCCCCGCACGCCTCCGTGCGGGGCTTAGTGTCTCCTCCGGCCCCGAACCCCGCGCCTCTTCGGGGAGGGCGCGGCGCAGGGCATCCCGCGCCACGGATTTTCCACCCTTCGCGGCGAAATACCTGTTGAGCGCAGGGGAACAACATGCTATAATTAATGAAGAATTCTTCATGATTTCATTTCTTCCGGGCTTTCCACCGAGGAGGTATGAGAATGGGACTATTCGATAAGATCGCCAGGCGGGGCAAGGGCGACCCCGGCGAGACTTCGATGGTCGAGGCGAAGGGGAGCCGGGTCGAGCAGTACAACGAGCAATACCAAAACCAATTCTCTCAGTGCCGGGATATGATAAAGTCGTACTCCTCGGCCTCGCTGGAGAAGCAGATCCTCGGCGGCATCGGAAGCGCCAGCAGGGCGCTGGGCAAGCTGATCTCCTCCGCGCCCGTGCTCAGCAAGGGCCCGGTCGACGAGTGGCTCCAGGACAGCGGGGACAGCCTGCTCAAGAGCAACGCGGCGAGCGCCGAAAAGAGCGCGGCGGCGTTCGAAGCCGCGGCGGACATCGGCAACGAGATGTTCGTCGACAGCATCCGAAGCGTGGAGACAATCAGCAACCACACATCCGCCATACTCTTTGACGGAGAAGCGATCTACCTGGCCACGGCATGACCGCGGCAGCGAGGAGGGCTCCCATGAAAAGCATACTGTCCCTGGGAAGGCGCATTGCGGCCTTCGTGCTGGCCGCGTCCATGCTGCTGAGCGGCGCGCTCCTTCCCGCCGGCGTCGCGGAGGCGGGCGGCCTGGATGAAACCCAGCGCAACGCCATCGCCATGCTCAACTACATCACCGTGCTGACGCAGGAGATCAACGCCTCGAAGAACAGCCGGCTGTTTCTGGAGCAGGCCTACAGTTCGCTGGTCAACAACACCTATCCCAACGCGGTGGACAGCCGCACGCTCAGCCAGTTGACGGGGCTGTTGGACACGATGGAAAACTACCGCATGGTGGACGTCAAGCGCGACCGCCTGCAGTACATCTACGAGCAAAACCAAGCCCTGGCCATCCGCGCCGCCATTCCCCATCCGCTCAACATAATGAATCTGGTGCGGTCGGGGAATCCCGCCAAGATCGCGATCTCCATCGCGCACATGGCCGTCGACTCCATCACCAGCTACAATTCCTACACCTCGGAAATCGACTTGGAACACCTGGTGGACGGCTGGGCCCTGGACGATGAGGAGGCCGCGATCCTGCACAGCAGCAGGAAGGGCATCTTCAGCTACATGATCGGCATGGCCGGGGAATACGACCTCCCCGGCGACCTGACGCTGACCGAGAGCTCCGTGGACGAGTTCGTCCAGTGGAAGAACGACGAAAACGTGGTCGGCAGGATCCGCTTCCTCGAATCCAATCGGGAGACCTATCAGTCCTACGGCGGCTACTGGCTGACCCTGGCCGAGAGCTACTACGAGAACGGCGACTGCGCCAAGTGCCTGGAGGCGCTGGACGCCTACGAGGCCATGGGCGCGCGCATCTTCCGCAAGGATTACGACCTGGCCCGGGTCCTGCCCTCCGCGATCGCGGCGGCGGACGAGGCGCTGGACGGCGAAGCTTGCGCCGATGCCATCGCCCACTACATCCAGCTGCTGCTGGACAACACGGAAAACAGCGACTGGGCGCTGCGTTACTTCGCCGCGCAGGCCTGCGTCGATCTCTACGGAAAGACGCAAGACGCCTCCCAGCTGCAAAGGGCCTATGACATCGCGCTCGACAACATCAACGGTCTGATCGGCGAGCAGCGCGCGCTGAACGCGAGCTACCTCGCGCCGGTTCAGGAGGCGGAGGCGCCGAAGGATGCCACGAAGGACCAGAAGAAGCAGATCAAGGCCTACAACGAATCGATCCGGGAGGCGCGCAAGCGCGCGCTTCCGCCCATCTCGGAGCCGCTGCTGCTGAACTGCGAGCTGCTCTTCGCGCTGGCGGAGGAGCTGAAGCTTCCCGAAAGCGCGCGCGGCGAGATCGAGGGCATACTGCATCCGAACGGCGAGCCCGCGTTCCTGATCCCGCCGCTGGACGCGAAGTACTGGTTCTCCGGCGCTCCCCAGCCGCCATCCCCGGAGGACATGGAGATCGAGTACGACGGAACCACCCTCGCCCTCCCCGCGGCCTGCGTGACAGACCGGGCCAGCATCACTGTGCGCATCCGGGAAAAGGATTCCGCGGAGGAAACCGCGCTGGCCGACTGGAGGCTCGACGAGGTGGAGCGCGCCACCAAGGGCGACATCGCGAGCTTCCGGGCCGTCTACACGAGCGGCGAGGCGAAGAAGTACGATTGGGCGCCCGACGCGGAGATCGACATCGAGGTGACGCCGGGGGAGGAACTCGGCCTGGAGCCCTACCACTTCACGTTCACGACCCGCGGCACCAAGGAGGAGTGGTACGACTACCTGAAGGTGTGGGAGGGCCACAAGAACAACTGGTACGACTACGGCAAGGTCTGGGAAAACAGCGTCGAATTTGAGCGGGTGAAGTGATATGAAGAGAGCGCTCGCCCTCGCCCTATGCGCCGCGATCCTCTGCTGCGGCCTGCCCGCGCTCGCCCACGACAGCCAGGATGACCACGACAGCGACCTGAAGCTGGTCCTGTTCGGGAACGCCGACTATCTGCCCCAGGGAGAGCAGAGGGAGATCTTTCAGGCCATCGCCGACGCCGCGGCGCTGTGCATCGATCAATTCTCGGCAAACAAGAGCGCGCAGAGCAAGAGGCAGGAGTTTGAGGAACTGTCTCGCCAGGTTGATCTGTCCATGTCCTTCGACGATATCGATCTGAATCAGAGCATCGGCGGGGGGAATATTACGCCCAACACCCACCGACTGTACACGCACCTGGGCTGGGATTTCTCCGAATACCCCGACGACGCGTTTTGGGAAGCGCGCAAGGAGATCCTGCTCCAGACGGTCCGGCAGGAGCTGTTCGGCGATTCCATACCGGACATTCCCCTGATCTCCGGGATCGTCAGCCGACTGACGGAGCCCAGCGAGCAGTGCATTGCGTTCTGCGAATTGGTCTACGGCATCCACATTCTGGGGGACCATCTCGTGGGCAATGCGCCGGGCAAGCTGGCGGCACTGGAGCCGCTGGCTCGATCCAATGACCTCTCAAATCCCGGCGTCATCCCCGAGCTGCAGCAATCCCTGCAAACCCTCTTCGCGGATCAGCAGGACACCCGAACCTTCCTATCCCTGATGCAGGAGCTGGACGTGCTCCGCCGGGACGCGGAGGAGGTCTACTCCTCCTGGGGCGGCATCAACACGGAGGAAAAGTGCGCCATCAACATGGAGAACGCCAGGAGCCTGCTCACGCTGCTCGGGGATAAGGTTCCAATCCTGCTGCGGAACGAGGATTTCTTCATCCAGGCATTCTACAGCTCATGATCGGGGGCTTCGCCCTATGCCCTCCTTCAATCCCCTTTCGATCGGATCTCCCCGGAGGACGACAACTTCATCGAGGAGCTGCTCGGCGTCGCCCAGCTCTTTCGCCCCCTCTGCGAGGGGCTGGACGAATTCATCTCGGCGCACCAGGCGATCCGCCGAGAGACGGTCTTCCAGCTCTGCTTCGCCTTCGGACTGATCAGCATGGTAAGACTCAATAGAAAGTAATAAAAAAGACCCCCCACCACTATTTCTTATGATAGGTACATAAAGAAATAGTGCAGACTTTTTGCAATCTGCACTATTATAGAGTGGCGCCTCAGGTAGGACTCGAACCTACAACCCTTCGGTTAACAGCTCTCCTTTTTGGAGGGCAAACAGCAGTTTCTTCCTATCAATAGGAAATCCCGATTTCAAGGCGCCTTGCGGCAGGTTTGTGGCAAAAAAAGAGGAACAATTCTTGCCACAAAGCAAGAAAAAGTTCCTTCGATCAACGAACAAAAAGCCCTGCGCTACAGGGCTTTTCGCCATCCGCACAAGCATATTTATTCGCAGCGGCTTTTGAGCGCCATGTGGCAAATCACCGAAAGTTGGATTCCATTAATTACTATATACTACTATTAGAAGTATTTTCAGCTTATTTTGTCCTTCTGCTTCTGTTTTCAGCGGCAATGAGTTGCCCATCCATTCTGGCTTTCTTTTTGAAAAAGGAATAAACCCTCTTGACAGCTCATAGAATTTATTATAATCTAAAGATACTAACTTGTGAGATAGTAATTTGAGGTGCGACATGTTTCATTGCAGAGAAAAAGAATTGCAAAAGCTGAACAAGCGATACGACGCGGGAAGGTTTGAGTGCGTCGTCATCTACGGCCGCCGTCGCGTCGGGAAGACCGCGCTCATCAACGAATTTTGCAAGGATAAGCCCGTCGTGTATTTCTCCGCGCTGAACGCCTCCTCGCAGGAAAACCTGCGCGCCCTGTCCAGGGCAATCTACGCCTATAAAGACGCAATCGCCACGTCCGCGCCCGAATATCGGACATTCGATGACGCACTCGCGGAAATCAGCAGAATTGCCGCGAAAGAGAGGTTCGTGTTCGTTATCGACGAATTCCCCTACCTCACCAAGGCATTCCCCGCGATTTCCTCCATGCTGCAGCACCTGATCGACCACATCTTGAGCGAGAGCAAGCTGTATCTCATCCTCTGCGGCTCGTCGATGAGCTTCATGGAGTATCAGGTCCTCGGCTACGAGAGCCCCCTGTACGGCCGGCGCACGGCGCAATTCAAGATTGAACCCCTGACCTACCGCGAAACCGCCGTCTTCAATCCCGACCTGTCCCCCGAGCAAAATGCGCTCGTCTACGGCATCACCGGCGGCGTTCCCCACTACATCAACAAGCTGGACGTGCGCGGCGATGTGGACGAGGCCCTGCTTGACAACCTCTTCGACCGCTCCAGCTATCTGTTCGAGGAGCCGGAAAATCTCCTAAAGCAAGAGCTGCGCGAGCCGGCGATGTACAATTCCATCATCACAGCGATCGCGGAGGGCGCCTCCCGCCTGAACGCCATCGCCACAAAGGTGGGCATCGAAACCGGCCCTTGTTCAAAATATCTGAAGACATTGATCGACCTCGGCATCGTCAAGCGGGAAACCCCCATTACGGAAAAGCCCGGCAAGAAGACAATCTACCTGCTGGCGGACAATTTCTTCCGCTTCTGGTATCGCTTTGTCCCGCAGAACACCGCCGCGATCAGCTCCGGGAGGATTCGCGGCCTGTATGACGCGGCGATCAAGAGCTACTTCCCGAGCTACATGGGCTTGGTCTTTGAATCCATGTGCCGGGAATATCTGCTCTACTACGCAGAAAACCTCCCCTTCGTCCCCACCTCCGTCGGTCAATGGTGGGGCAACGATCCAACCAAAAAGCGAGAAATCCAAATCGACATCGTCGCCCCCTCCGCCGATGAAAAAGAATTCATCATCGGCTCCTGCAAATACAGAAATGAACCCGTCAGCCTCGACGAGCTCAATCTGTTGCAGGAATACGCCGCCGCATTCAGAAAATCAGCGCAATTCCACTATTACATTTTCTCCAAAAGCGGTTTTGCGCATGACCTGCAAGCCGCAGCGGAACGAGGGGAAGTGCGGTTGGTTTCGTTGGATGTTCTATACGAGTAACGATATTATTTTCTGTCGAAATCAAATTGCAACCTTTATCTGTGGCAGAAAACTATGACCCTCGTTGCCGGGGCTGCGGTGAAAAAGAGATCTCCGCCCGTATCCGGGCCATCAAGGAACCGGGAAAAATGGAATGAAGACGGCGCAGAGCGGCGCATTACAGGTATGAGATTGGAATAAAGTGAAGATAAGCATCCGACAGAGCTCTTCCTTCCGGATGCTTTTCTACTTCGTGTTTTTGAAAAATTCTTGATTTTGCGAAGTGGATTGTGGTATAATATGAATGGGGTGATTTGCCGTGCGATTGATCGAGCGTGACTTCTATCTGAATAAGTTGAAGGATGTCATGGGCACCCCGGATATCAAAGTCATTACCGGCGTCCGACGCAGCGGAAAGTCTAAGCTGTTGGAGGCTTTCATGGCTCATGTTCTGGATACTGATCCGGGCGCGAACATCATTCATATCAATTTCAATATGAATGCGTATGAAGGTCTGAATGAATATCATGCGCTGAATGACTATATCGAAAAAGCATATACACCGGGGAAAAACAACTTTATCTTCATTGACGAGGTTCAGATGTGTGATGGCTTTGAGAAAGCCATCAATAGCCTTCACGCTTCCGAGAAATACGACATTTACATCACTGGTTCCAACGCTTTCCTGCTGAGCAGTGATTTGGCAACCCTATTCACTGGACGAACTTTTGAAATTGAGGTGTTTCCATTCTCATTTGCGGAATTCATGCGGTATTTTGAATTGACAGACCAGTATTCCGCCTTTAACCGCTATATCCGGGAGGGCGGAATGTCTGGCTCCTATCTTTATAAAACGCCGGAATCAAAATATAGCTATATTTCCGATGTCTTCAACACACTGATCGTCCGGGATATCCAGCGCAAGTATCGAATACGCAACGTGCCGCTGATGGAGCGCCTATGTGATTTTCTAATCGATAATATTTCCAATCAGATATCCACCCGCAGCGTGGCCGCGAGTTTCATAAGAGAGCACGACAAAACAAATGACCGCACCATCAGCGCCTATATCAAGTATCTCTGCAATGCCTTTGCGTTCTACAAGGTAAGGCGGTACGATATTCAAGGCAAACGGTACTTGGCATCGAACGATAAATACTATCTCAGTGACCATTCCTTCAAGTATGCCAAGCTGGGCACAAAAAACGCCGATTACGGCAGAATGATTGAGAATATCGTCGCCATCGAGCTTCTGCGGCGGGGATACGAGCTGTATGCCGGGGTGCTGTATAAGAAGGAGATCGACTTTGTCGCCATCAAGCGCGATGCAAAAATCTATATCCAGGTCTCCAACAGCATAGACGATTCCGATACCTTCAAGCGCGAGGTCGATCCGCTGCTGAGAATCCGGGACGCATACCCCAAGCTCCTCCTCTCCCGCACCCGTCAGGAGGCGTACCAGTACGAGGGCGTACAGATCGTTGATGTAGCGGATTGGCTTCTGCAGAATTGAAGGTGAGGTAATCTACGGCTACACCCGTGAAGTGGTGTAGGACATGTACACCATCGCCAAGAAAAAGGTCACGCCAATCCATCCCGGCGATGACCCGCTGCATCCGAGACACCAATCGCCGCGAAACCCAAAAACTGGGCTCCTGCAATTTTGCGCTTCCAGGAGCCCGGCACATTAGGCGATTGCTCAACGCAGCTTTTCAAAGATCAGCTCCAAATCCTCTTCGCTGGTGGGCAGAATTTCCAGCCGACGGTTTGCGATGGCCTCGAGCATCGTGCGCTCCTTCTCCTTCAGGCGTAAATAGATCGCCTCATCCAGCGACCAATCTCCGTCGTCCGTATCGTAGAACAACTGCTCGTAGCGATATTGCGTGTACTGACCGTCGGGCAAGCCCAGGCGGTGGATGCGATCCTTCGACTGCAGCAGGTGCACCAGGTTGTAGCTGTATTCAAAGTACACCGCGTCGTGGCAGACGTTGTGCAGCGACACCGACTCCGCCAGCGTGTGGGGATTGGTCAGTAACACTTGCACCCGCCCCGCGCGGAACTCGTCCAGTATGGCCTGACGCTCCTCCAACTCCACCTCGCCGAACACACAGCGCACGGCGATTCCGCGTTCCGCCAGGGCATTCGCCATGTTTCGGATGCTGTCTACAAACATGCACCACACCACCACCGGCCTACCCTGCTCCGCCAGGGAGAGTACCTGCTGAATACAGCTGATGAATTTTGTGGATCGCCCACTACCCTCGATGAGCGCGCGCACCTCGTCGCTGTAGTCCGCATAGTCGATCTCGTCGGCCTCCACGGAGTCGTCCAACAGGTATTCGAAATCGCGCAGATCCAGCGCCCGCAATAACATCCTCGGATCACTCTCCATCTGCAGCAGACGCACCAACAGCGCTAACTTGTTCTTGCGGTACTTCATCCGAAGGATCTTCAGTAGGCGGTTCTCCGCTTCACTGGCTCGCACGGCGCACACGGCGTCCGGGTTCGCCGGAGGCACACCTAGTTGCTCCTTGGTCGTGCGGCAGAAGAAGGGCTGCAGCTTGTCGTTGATGGCGCAGGTCTCCTCCGCGTCCGGGTCGCGCAGCATGGAGAGGGGGAAGCCGAAGAACTCATCGTACTCGTCGGGGTAGAGCACGTGCAGCAGGTTGTAGATGTCTGTGTAGGCATTTGGGATGGGCGTTCCGGTCAGTGCGACGGCATAGGATGCCGGGCGGGCCAGGCGCAGCGCTTGCTCCGCGTACGCGCCATTCACGCGCTTAATCTTGTGCACCTCGTCGAACACCAGCAGCGTGCCAGTGTCGATCAGGGGCAACAATCCCTCCATCACGCCGCCCACCGATTCGTAGTTCACCAGGATCAGGTTGCACGCGCCCGCATCGTACTGCAGCGCAGCGACGCGCGCCTGGGCGCTCTTGTAGACGGGGCTGTGAATGTTGAGCGCGCGCAGGGGTTCGATGCCCGCAAAGCATGCACGAAATTCCTCCATCCAGGAGCCAAAGGCGTTCTTGGGGCATACCACTACGATGCGGCGCGCCAGACCCCGGCTCCGCAGGAAGGCGTACATGCCCAGCACCGCGGCCGTCTTGCCCGAGCCCGGCACCGAGAAATTCGCCGACTTCTGCATCGCGCACAGAAAGAACGAATCCCACATCTGTCGCTCGCGCAGCCTACGCGCCATGCCCGCGTCCACGGCGGCACGATACTCGTCGAAGTGCGGCCGAAGCTTCTCAGCGTGATCTTTGAGCTCCATGCCCAGCCGGGAGCGCAGCTCGATGTGCATCTCCCGCCCCTCGATGTAAGAGCGCAGCGCTTCCGTTTCGCGGAACTCCACGCCCCGCTTGCGCGCTTCCCGGGCACAGAGTGCGGCAATGCGCTTGAAGTCCAGGTAGGTCAGCGCGGGTTTGAAGCGAACCTCGCCGTCCGAGATTTCTCTCGTGTAGCGGCGTAGGTTCAACTTGTAGAAGCTGCTTGCACGAAATTGCTCCGCGGCTTCACCGCCGTTGCGCAGAAACAGCGCGCCGTCGTAGTCCAGCTCCCACATCACAGCATCTCACGAATCTGCGCCGTCACCTGCTCCAACTTTGCAAGCTGGCGCTCCAGGCGGCGCAGGTCGCTGTCGTTCATCTTGGAGAGGATGTGGGTGTCAATGCTCTCCAACAGGGTGGTCGCCTTCTCCGCCAGTTGCACTGGGCGGTTGCGCGTCTCCCTTTTCCGCACCTTTTCCAGCGAGCGCTCCATGGAGCGCTCCAGCGCCTGCACGGCATCGTCGTTGGCGCGCACCACCTCGCGAATGGCGTTGGTGTTCATCTCGCCTATCGGCGGTAGGCTGTCGATGACCTTTTCGGCGATCTCCCGCTGCTCCTCCAGGAACTCATCCTGATAGTCCGTTCCGATCACCGACTTGATGTTGCGCACGAAGCGGGTCATGTCGGTGGTGGGCTTCATCAGGATGTTATTGAAAACGGCGATCTTCACGTCCTCGGCCTCGTCCGCGTCGCACTTGTGGGTCATCTTGTAGAGCTCCTCCAGCGGGAAGTAAATCTGCAGGTCGCGGGCGATGTGGAACTGCCGCGGCGCATTGATGAACTCCAAAAACTCCACCATCAGCTTGGCGACCTCTATGCGTCGCTTCACGTCCGATTCGGATTCGTTGGTGCTGCGGGCGTACTCCTCCACCGAGAGCATGCCCGACTCGATCACGTCGTTATAGATGCCCACCAGCCGGTCGATGGGGTTGTAATCCACTTTGCTCTCCTCGCCGTGCTGGATGGAAAGCTCCAGCAGCTTGATCTGCTTGGCGCTGTTTTCGATGCTGCGGTCGAGGATGACCGTCTCGAAGTAGCCGAAGCGATCGCTCTTCTGTGCCAGCCTGCGCAGACAAGTGACGCGGCGGATGCCGTCGATGATGCGCCCGTCGACGAGCACCACGCCCGGTTCGCGTTGGTCCACCATCTCGATGTTCGCTTGAGTCTTGCGGATAGCGTCCGGATTGCTAGCAACGATGAATTCCTCGATGACGTCGTTATACGCGGCCCGGTCGGACGCATTCGGAATCCGGCCCCCGTGCTGGGCCCTGTACTGGCTGATCCAGGTGGCGATGCGATCGTTCTGGTCGTTGTAATACAGCCAGTCCAACCGAACCTTGTACACGGGATAGGGGCGGGTCAGACCGTCCACAGTGAGCTTGCGCGTCAACGCGGTCTTGACCACTGCCTGTTGTTCGATGCCCTCCTTGAGCAGATTCATCCGTCATACCTCCTCAAAATACGTATCGTAATCCATATAGGCGGCCTCCATGATGTCGTCGTAATACATATCTGTGCTGCGCAGGATTTCCACAAGCTTGTCCTTGGAAATCGCAATGCCGTAGCGCTCCTCCAACAGGTCACGCAGGTCAAAGATGTCAATCTTCCGCTGTGCTTGCAACATCCAGCGGAGCAAATCAGTAAACTGTGCACCGCCCTTGCCGCAGCGAAACAGCCGCGTGCCACCGATGTGCTGGTAGGAAAAGCGTTCCCTATCCTCCAACAGCACAGAGCTGTAGAACCACTCCTCAAAGCCGAGTTCGTCCAGCGGATGATTGAAGCCGTCCTGGCGCAGTGAGGTGACCGTAAAATAAGTGCCGTCCCCCACGAAGCGCCAAACCGCCGTACAATAGTCCTCCAAATCCTTCCGATCGACGCCACAGGCGCGCAGCCGGCGCAGATTGACAAACTGTCGCGGTGCAAATTCGATGATCTCCCTCACATGACGCAGCCGAGTCACTTCTCCACTGTAGGCCTGCACATAGCGCATGCGCGACTCAAACTCGCGGGCATCTACTACGTCCTGGCAGGTCAAAAGGCCATTAAAGTATTCCACTGCACTAGAATGGGTGTTTTTCACCACGTATCCGGCATAAACTTTAAAGCCCAGCGTCTTGAGCGTGTAGGGGTTAATCTGCCCGGGGTCCGCATCGGGAAATTGGCGCAGATATATTTCCTGAATTTCAGAGATCGGGTAATAATCTTGCGTCAACAGTTCCGACAATCGCTGTGCCTGCTCTTGGGTCAGGTTCTTCGCGTCGATGGAGTAAACGCCGTCAAAGTAATACTCGTCAAACTCGCGCAGGTAATTCGCAAGCACGGTTGCCGCTTTGACACCGTACACCTCCTCGTAACGCGCAGCCAGTACATCGGCAGAAACGGGCGCATACATCAGCAGCAGCGTCAACATTTGTTCGGAGTGATCTCCATGCCCTATCTCGATGGTGGGCATCTTCCCAAAGCGCAGCTTTGTCAGACGGGGCGAATTGAGCTTGCGCAGCAGGTTGTGCAGCTCGTATTCGTCACGAATGTCGTACTCTTCCATGAGTTCCGGGTTTTCCCGGAAGAGCTTTAGCGTTGAGAGCTCCATATCCTCATAACGGTCGAGCTCCAGCGCGTCAAGCAGCTCGTCAAATTCCCGGAGTGCAATATCGTAGTAGCGGAAGCGCTTTCCGTGACTCCACAACGCGTAGCTGGCATTGCTCAGCTTGTTTTCGTTGGAACGCGCGTCCAGAGCGAGGGAAGCATCCTGATCCAAACCCAACTCCTGCAACAGCTCCCGGTAGTATTCCAGCAAGTCCTCGAAATGGGTCTGCTCCAGGCAGCGCGTGCTCGCCACGTACCGCGTCAGCGACGACCGGTCACGCTTGACGTACCGCCCGTTCAGGAACACGTACTGCCGGTAGATGACGCGCTCCGCCTGCCGCCGCATGCCGGCGCTCACACGCTCGTCCGTCAGCACCCGTTCCAGCGGCAGCTGTTCCGCGCGGCGCTTTGAACGGGACAGCTCGAGATATGCGAAGGTTTCCACCGGCTCTTGGAATGCCATCTGAAACTCCTCGCACGTAAACGTGTAATTTTCAAAGATATAGGCGTACCGATCCTCGTAAAACCGCTTTTTCTGCGCGCGGAGCACATCGAACTGTCGCTTGATTCGCTGGCGAACCCGCTCCCTGGTGATGCCGGCCTCCTGGCCGATTGCCTCCAAGGTGGCGCCGCCAAGCCGCTTAAGGAGCATCACCTTCCCATCGCTGTCGGGCTGCGCGCGCACGCAGGAGAGGAATGTGGGATAGCATCGCGCCACCATGACCTCCCCGCAGCGCACCTCTCCCTGGCCTTCCAGTTTCAGCAGGAGCTCCTCGAGGATAGTGGTGTTGAAGAGCAAGCGCGGCAGTTGCTCCGCCAAGCTTCGGCGCGAAATGCCCGCTTCCCCCGCAAGCTCTAGTATCCCGAGCGCCCGATCGCGCAGCATCGCTTGGGCATAGCCCGATTCAAACAGGCGATAGAGGAAGCTTTCTCCCTGCGCTTCGGGATGATCCTTGCGAACCTGCTTTACAGCGCCCAGGTATAACCTGTTTTCCCCGCCGAGATCCTTGCAGAGCTCCTCCGCCAGATCGGCAAACCTATCGCGCTCCGGGGAGACGGTTTCTCCACCCCCGTTGGAAGGGGTGGGCACATCTACGCGCGCGCCGGAGCGCATCCAGCACCTCCTGAACGGAATGCTTTCCCATGCCCGGCAACGCCAACAGCGCCTTCTCCTTCATGCCGATCAGCTGGGAGGCGCGCAGTATCTCGGAATTCACGAGCACATGGCGCGCTCGAATTCCCAAGTTCAGCTCCTCTATACTGATATCCTCTGCCAGCCTGCCGTCGCGCCGCAAAAAGAGCGTCGCGACCGATTGCCTCCCATCCTGTGCCTGTGTATGTGCGCCGTCCTCGGCGATGACCAAGCGGTATTCTCCATCTCCGGCCCGGAGCTGCGCAGCCCATGCGTCGGCCTCTGCCGCGGTGCCCTTGCCCATGTTGGTAATGCGCATCCAGTCATCCTCCTCCGCGTAGCGGAGCATGTCGCCGATAGTGTTAATGCGCGTGCGCTTCAGGCAGTTGTACAGGCGCTTGCTCATGGGCAGCGTGGAGATGTCGTCCTCCCGAATGATGTCCTTCACAGTTGCTCCTCGCTTTGGCTATAGTCGAAAAATCCGCTTCATCACACGGGGTCGCTCAATACCTCGTGAGTACATCCTGCTTGCATTGAGACTCGTTTAGATCCTGCTGGTCGAAACTGCGCGGGTCCACCTCGCAGGCGGCGCATACCTGTTCGAAAACCGCGCGATCCACCTTGCCACACAGGTTTTGGTTCATGTAGCACGCCACGCGGTTGATGTAGCTCTCCTTCGTGTCCATGTACCCGCTCTCTTCCAGCTTCTCGTGCAGCGTCTCCGGCTAGGCGATGGTTTTGTACCCGACCCGCTCGCCATCTGGCAAGATCAGCGATGCGCGCCACTTCGCTCCAGTTGCTCCCGCGACTTCGCGACGAAGTTTCCCGTCAGGAGGCCATACATCGAGCCGGCCGGAAGAACTCCTTTTTGAGAGTCTGTAGGCTGTCCATCAGCTTGAGCAGCGCAAGTTCGTCCAGGTACACTCTGCGAAAGCGCTCCGTCACGCCGTCCAACAGCAGACCCAGCAGCATCAACCACTCGTCGAAGCGGGCAGTGCGTGCTCGGGACTTGATCTCTTTGGTTGCTTTGCCCGCCAAGATGTCTTCCACCTGATAGTCAGACTTGTACGGATTGTACAGATCGTAAATCAAACCCAATCTACGATGAAATTCAAATTCTTTATCCAAGAGTTAAGCGGGATTCCCCGTTTTTAGGAGATAATTTCGTCCTTTTGCGTTTTTGTCAGAGTTCACATTCCTTTTCTGCACATTTTTTGAACATCATTGTAAGTATACCATGTAAAGGAATTTTTCTCAAGACAAAAACCGACACCATGCAACAACCTTTTCAAAAAGTAGCCCCATCCACCACGGACAGGGCTACTTCGCATGTTTTATGACTAGGCATAGATGATCTCTTGTTTTTATGACTTCTTCCGCCATACATTTAAGACCATTCATGTGTTGCACCCATTCCAACTGATTCTTGCGATTCGGGGCGGGATATGTCTTTTCGAGGCGCGTCATTTGAGCTTCCAGCAATCTCTTCGCTTCTTCATTCACTTGTTCCAAATGATCTGTCAGCGTCCCCGCTCTCAGCATCTCCGTATACTTCATTGGTTGGGACTCTTCCAAGTAAGTTCTTCTCATCATTCCGTATTTTCCAATCATGTTTCGCTCCCTCCTTTTCATGCCTCTATCTTTGCGTAAAAACCAGCTTTTGTAAAGAGGGTTTCGTCCTGTTTTATTATAAGTTTTCGCTAAAACTGGTGGATTTCAAAAAGTGTGCATGACATGCATACTAAAATTATTTCGTTAATGAATGATGTTGTTTATGTAAGTTAATAACTATCGCTTTCATTCCCCAAACCATGCATCATACTTCTCGCGTATCCTCTGCAACCGTTTAACGACCGCGCTGTGCGTCTTATAGCCCATGATTTCAGCGACTTCTACGACGGTTTTTCCTTTTAATCGCAGCGCAATAATTTGCCTGTCTTTGGGCTTCAGCTCACTCAAAAAACGCTCAAAATCGATCTTGAGGTCCGTTTTATCCAGCCAGCGAAGCTTCGGTTCCGGCACAGGAGCCGTCAGCATGATGGGGTGCTTGGTTTGGCCGTGCGTCCATTTACGCAGGAAGTCAATGTAGCTGCGCGTCTGCCGCACGCCTTCCCTTTCAAGGTCGAAATCCATGAAGCTGGGATATTCTTCTTCGATCGCAATGATCTCCCGAAAACCGGGTACATAATCGTCCACAAACCACACCACGCTGCGCCAAATGTCCTCGGCTTCTCCCATCGTTAGCCATCGGAAATTCAGGTTCCGGCGTATGATTTCCGGCGGTTTTATGTCCTCATGCACCGTGTAGAAGTAATCCATCCAAGTGTGCAACATGTGCGCCAAAATGTAGGCAGGGGAGTAGCCGGAATACGTCTCCATCCAACCCTTCCGGCTCAGAAACTTCCACACTATATACGCCGTCATTTCCGTCATATCCTTCAGAAATTGCTTGCTGTGGATGCGCTCCAGGGTCGCTGGATCGCGCAACGCGGAGCGCGGATTCCGCGGCAAATCCCGGAATTCACTGTTCGCAACCAGCTCCGGTGGAAAGGAGTAAAACAGGAACAGCAGTAATTCCTGGCTCTCTTCCGTAAACGGTTTGTAGCTCGTTTGGATTGGATTCATACAGCTCCTTTGTTCTTTTTTCATTGTTGCTGTCTTCGTTTTACATTCGATTTTTTTCCACGTCAATACCAATTATGGAACATTTTTTCTTTTATATAACGATTTTTATTGATATTCTGAAAGGAGGCATTTATCGACAAAGATGCGCAAATTTGATTCTTCTTGACTACCTGTACAACTTCGCAAATGAATCCAATTCCCATCACGATCAAAAACAGAAAGAAGGTATATGAATGTCCAGAACGTCTACGATTTCCTTGCCCGCCAACTTCTTTGAAAGAGACAATGTCCGCGCCCTGTACCTGCAAAAGGATGGCGAAGCGGCCCTCGTTCTCTTCTTGCAACTGCTCTGCCACGCATCGAAGCAGGATCGAAACGGCACACTCATGCTCTACGGAGCCGTCCCTTTAACCGACGAAATCATCGCCAGGATGACGTTCAAGTCGGAGAAGGACGTCGCAAAACTCATGGGATTGCTGCTCGATTTCTTCCTGATTTCGCTACACGAAGGCGTGTATTCCGTCGTGAATTACGCGCACTATTGCAGGAAAAAGCGCCACGGAACAGCGACGAAAGAGGTGACGATTCCTTCCGAAAATGTGCCGCAAAATCCCACCTATCGTGGATACGGATTCGCCGACAACAGCAATTAAACCCTCCCGCAAAAAGGATCGTGTTTGACAATAAACACGATCCTTTTTGCATGGGAACGAATATGCCGCGAAGCATGTTTGTTCCCGCTTTATGCGCACTATGTGCGCATAAAGCAAGGGGCTTCCAAAGCCCCCCCCCCCCCC